>NZ_CEEDOS010000030.1:0-60610 GCF_979256525.1 Klenkia sp. AC732
GGCGTGGGCCGGGCCGTTCGGGCCGTCGGCGGGGGAGGTGCGGGCGCTGCGGCCGTGACCGGTGGCGGTGTCACGGCGCTGCCGGGGGCAGCAGGACCTGGCCCGGCAGCAGCAGGTCGGGGTCGGCACCGATGACGTCGGCGTTGGTCTGCCACCAGGTGTGCACGGCCGCGGCGACCGCCGCGGGGGACGGCGGCGATCCCGGGTGCCGGTCGACCAGCCAGTCGGAGGCGAGGTGCCAGAGGGTGTCCCCGCGCACCACCACGTGCGCCCCGGGAGGGTGGGCGTCGGGCCAGTCGGGGACGGGGTCCGAGCCGGGTCCCGGGGTGGGGTCGACGGCCGGTGCCTGCTCGGTCGCCGGTGCCGTCCCCGGCCAGTCGGGGGCCCCAGCCGCGGGCGCCGCCTGCTCGGTGGAGGCGGCAGTGACGGTGACGGTGGCGGACGCTGCCGCCGGGCCCGTCGCCGCGGCCGCGGGGCCGGCGACCAGCGAGAGCCCGACCGCGACGGCAGCCGCGCGCCGCAGGGTCGCCGGCACCACCGCGACCGCGGCGACCCGGGCCACCTGACCGGCGACGCCGGGCAGTGTCCCCAGGCCGGTCAGGAGCAGACCGAGCACACCCCAGGCCCACGTCAACGCGGCGAGCGCCCAGGCCAGCAGCACGACCAGGCTGTCCGGCCCGCGGCTGTCGGCCAGTGCCTGCGGGCCGGCGACCGCGGCCCGGACCAGCTCGAGGTCCGGGGCGAGGGTCAGCAACCCCGCTCCCACGAGGGCCATCGCCAGCGTCGTCGACGCCCACCGGCGCACCGTCACGCCCACCACCTCGTCGTCGTCATGAACAGCACTGAACACGACTGGACACACCAAACACAACCAAACGCGATGATCTGTGGACGAGCTAGGCTCCGCGCCATGCGTTGGGAACAGCTGTTCGCCGACCTCGAGGCACGGTTCGACGTCGAGGAGCAGGCGGCCGTGCAGGCGTCGGCAGGGTCCCGGGCGAGGGCCGAGGCCGGCGGGGTGCTGCTCGTGGACCGGCTGCGCGGCGCCGTGGGCCACCCGGTGCTGCTGACGTGTCGCGGGGCGGGTGACCTGCGGGGTCGACTGGCCGACATCGGCGTCGACTGGCTGCTGCTCGTCGACGACCAGCGCCGCGACGTCCTGGTCGCCCGGTCAGCCGTCCGAGCCGTCGCCGGGCCGGGGCGCGAGACCGGGCCCGGGGAGGACGACGGACCGGTCGCCCGGGCCTGGGACCTGCGGCGGTCGGTGCGGGCGCTGGCCCGCGACCGGGCACCGGTCCGGTGCCTGCTCGACGAGGGCACGGTGCTGACCGGCACGGTCGACCGGGTGGGCGCGGACTTCCTGGAGCTGGCCGAACACCCGCTGGACCAGCCCCGACGTCGCAGCGCGGTGCGTCAGGTGCGGCTCGTGCCGCTGGAGGCGGTGGCGGCGCTCGTCGGGGAGGTGCCCGCGTCGGGCTGAGCCGGACGCGTCCGACCCGGACGGGTCAGCCCTGGCTGGGGACCTCGGCCTCGACGTCGACCGCGGCGTCGGACCGGGCTGCCGACGCCGACGGGGGCGTGCTGCCGCGGGCCTCGGCGTACTTCTGCTCGATGAACCGCTCGAGCTCGTCCTTCTCCACCCGCCACTGGCCACGGCCACCGATCTGGATGGCCAGCAGGTCCTTGCGGCGCACCAGGGCGTAGGCCTGCGCCCACGAGACGTTGAGGATCTCGGCGACGTCGTCGAGGGTCAGGAAGCGCTGGGTGGCCATCGGGTCGGTCGTCTCCCTCCAGAGATGGGCCCCAGTGTGGCAGTCCGGCGCTGCCCCCGTGGGGTGGGTCCACAGGCCCGGGTGTGGACAGCGACCGCACGCGAAGGGTCTCCTACGGCATCATCTGCGTCCGATCGCAGGTCAGTGACCCCATCGGCCACCGGAGGCGGTCGGGCCACCGACCGCACGGGTCGGGTCGACCACCGGGGAGCGGCATGACGACAGGCACCACGACGGCCCCCGAGGAGATCGCGGGGCCGGCTCCGCGCCGGGTCCGGCCACCCCGGTGGCTGGACCTGCGGCTGGTGCTGGGGGTGCTCCTCGTGCTGGGCTCGGTCCTGGTCGGCGCCCGGGTGGTCACCGCCGCCGACGCGACCGTCCCGGTGTGGGCCGCCTCGGGGGACCTGGCCGCCGGGACCGTGCTCAGCGCCGAGGACCTGGTGGCGGTCTCGGTGCGGCTGGACGACGCCGCCGGCTCCTACCTGTCCACGACGACCCGCCCCGCCGGTCAGGTGCTCGGTCGCTCCGTGTCCGCCGGCGACCTGCTGCCGCGTGCGGCGCTGGACCCGGCGTCGGAGCTGGTGCAGCTGGCGCTCCCGGTCCAGGCGGGCTACGTGCCGCCGAGCCTGGCCCGGGGCCAGCTGATCGACGTCTACGCGGTGGCCGACCCCGCGGCCGGCGCGGGGCAGGTCGCCGGGGACGTGTCCCTCGTCGTGGGCGGTGCTCCGGTGCAGGCGGTCTCCGGCCGTGGGGAGGGCGTGCTGTCCACCGCGACGACGACCGTGCAGGTGGTGGTCGCGGTGGCCGCCGACGACGTGCAGGAGGTGCTGGCCGGCATCGGCGGCCGGGCGTTGGTGGTCGTCGTCCGGGACGCCCTGGACGCCGGACCGACGCCCGCGCCCGGCGTGCCCCCGGCCACGGCCTCGGCGACGGTCCCTGCCCCGGCCGCCACCCCCGTCGCACCCGCCACCGCCGGGCCGACCGGCTGATGGCACTGCAGGTCTTCACCGCCGTCACCGGGGCGCCCTGGGAGTCCGAGCTCGTCGGCGCGCTCGACCGGGCCGACCACGGGGTGACCGTGGTCCGCCGCTGTGTCGACGTCGCGGACCTGCTGGCCGCGGCGGCGACCGGGGTCGGTCAGGCGGCGCTGCTGTCCGCCGAGCTCCGTCGACTCGACGGCGACGCGGTGTCCCGGCTGCTGGCCGCCGGGGTCGCGGTCGTCGGTCTCGTCGAGCCGGGGGACGACGACGCCGCCGGACGGCTCCGGCAGCTCGGGGTGTCCCGGGTCCTCCCGGCCGACGCCGACGCCGCCCGGATCGCGACCGCGCTGCGCGAGGCGGTCACCGGGGCACCGGCGACCGGGCGCGACGTCGGTGACCCGCGGGCGGCGCTGCCCGCGCTGGGCGTGCCCGAGGACCCCGCAGACCGCCCGGCCGGCCGGGGCCGGGTCGTGGCGGTCTGGGGCCCGACCGGGGCGCCGGGCCGGACCACGGTCGCCGTCGGGGTGGCCGACGAGGCGGCCCGGCTGGGCGTCTCCACGCTGCTGCTGGACGCCGACGTCTACGGCGGGGTGGTCGCCCAGGTGCTGGGTCTGCTCGACGAGGCGCCCGGGGTCGCGGCGGCCGCCCGGCAGGCCACGGCCGGCACGCTGGACGTCGCCCGGCTGGCCCGCCTGGCGTGGGCGGTGTCGCCCCGGCTGCGGGTCCTCACCGGGCTGGCCCGGGCCGAACGGTGGCCGGAGCTGCGTCCGCAGGCCGTCGCCACCGTCCTGGACCAGGCGCGGCGGCTGTCCGAGCTGACCGTCGTGGACTGCGCCTTCTGCGTCGAGGAGGACGAGGAGCTGTCCTTCGACACCGCAGCCCCCCGCCGCAACGGGGCGACGACGACCGTGCTCGAGCAGGCGGACACCGTGCTGTGCGTCAGCGGCGCCGACCCGGTGGCGCTGCAGCGGACGGTCCGAGCGCTGGGGCACCTGCGCGAGGTGCTGCCCGACGTCGAGCCGGTCGTGGTCGTCAACCAGGTCCGCCGCGGACCGGTGCCCGGGGACCCGGAGCAGGAGATCGCGGCCGCGCTCAGCCGCTTCGCCGGCACCCGGGTCGGTGGGTTCCTGCCGGCCGACCGCAGGGCCACCGACGCCGCCCTGGCGGCCGGTCGCACGCTCGCCGAGGTGGCGGAGCGGTCGCCGCTGCGCACGGCGCTGCGCGGGTTGGCCGCCGAGCTGGCCGGGGTGCCGGCGCCGGCCCGACGGGGTGCCCGGCGCCGAGGTTGAGCGCACGCAGTCCGGCGAGGGGCCGGTCCGAGCGGTGCCGGGTGTCCTCGATCACGTGGCGCCCGTAGGTTGGGGACCTGCGACGGAGGGAGCACTGTGGTCGACCGCCTGACCTCGCTGGACGCCTCGTTCCTCTACCTGGAGGACGCGGACACGCCCATGCACGTCGGGGGTGTCCTGGTGCTGGAGTCCCCGCGCGGGGGGCTGGACCACGAGGACCTCGTCGACCTGGTGAGCTCCCGGCTGCCGCTGGTGCCCCGGTACCGGCAGAAGGTGGTCGAGGTGCCCGGGCACCTGGCCAACCCGGCCTGGGTGGACGACCCCGACTTCGACGTCACCTACCACGTGCGGCGCTCCGCGCTGCCCCGCCCGGGCACCCAGGAGCAGCTGCTGGACCTGGTCGCGCGGCTCACCGCCCGCCCGCTGGACCACGCCCGGCCGCTGTGGGAGATGTACCTGGTGGAGGGGCTGGAGGGCGACCGGATCGCGGTGGTCACCAAGACCCACCCGGCGCTCGTCGACGGCCTGGGCGCCATCGACATCGGCCAGGTCATCCTGGACGACGCCCCGGTGCCCGCCGACCGTCCTGCCCCGCCGGACGACTGGCGGCCCCGTCGTCCGCCGGGACCGGCCGCGCTGGTCTGGGAGGCCGTCGAGGAGTACGTCCAGCGGCCCACCGCGGTCGTGGAGACCGTCCGGACGGCGGCCGGGGACGTCCGGGCCACGGCCGGCCGGCTGCTGGGCACCGCCGGGACGGTGCTGCAGGCGCTGGCCCGGACCACGGTGCGGCCGGCCCCGACCAGCCCGCTCAACGGCTCGATCGGTCGGCAGCGCCGCGTGGCGGTGGCCCGGGCGGACCTCGACGACCTGAAGGCGGTGCGCAAGGAGCTGGGCGGCACCGTCAACGACGTGCTGCTGGCCACGGTGACCGGCGCGCTGCGCGAGTGGCTGATGTCCCGCGGCGAACCGGTCGTCGGGTCCACCTCGGTCCGGGCGCTGGTGCCGGTCTCGGTGCGTGGCGGCGCCGGGGAGGACGAGGACGCCCCGGGGAACCGGGTGTCCAGCTTCCTGGTGGACCTGCCGGTGGGGGAGTCCAACCCGCGGGTGCGGCTGGCCCGGATCGGCTACGCGATGCGGGGGGTCTCCAGCAGCGGCCAGTCCGTCGGGGCCGACACCCTGGTGGCCATCTCCGGCTTCGCGCCGCCCACGTTGCACGCGCTGGGGGCACGGGCGGCCAGCGGGCTGTCCCGCCGGTTGTTCAACCTGGTGGTGACCAACGTGCCCGGCCCGCAGGTCCCGCTGTACGCGGCGGGGGCCCGGATGCTGGAGGTCTTCCCGGTCGTCCCGCTGGCCCAGGGGCAGGGGCTGGCGATCGGGCTGACCAGCTACGACGGGACCGTCTACTTCGGGCTCAACGCCGACCGGGACTCCGTCAGCGACGTGGAGGTGCTGGCCGACCTGATCGAGCAGGAGGTCGGCCAGCTCGTCGAGACGGTGCGGCCGACCCCTGTCGTGCCGCGCCCGGCCCCGGCTGCCGGGGACCAGGGGATGGTCTGACCGCCCCCGTACGTTGGGCGGTCTGTCCGACCACCGATCGAGGAGTTCCTGCGTGCGCGTGTACCTGCCGGCGACGACCACCGTCCTGCGCCAGTTCCTGGACGAGGGGCGGCTGGTGGGTCCGCACACGGTCTTCGCCGTGACGCCCGAGCTGCGCTCGTTCTACGAGCTGTCGGACTCCGACGTCGACCAGGAGGAGCTGGAGTACGCGGCGCTGCTGGCCGCGGCCCGGGCCAGCCTGCGGCTCGTGGACGTCGACCCGGGTGCCGCCCGCCGCCGGGTGGTGCTGGCCGCCGACGTGACCGACGGGTCGGTGACCCCGCTCGGGGACCCCGACACCGACCGGGGGGCGGCCCGCACGGACGCCGACCTGACCGCGGCCGACATCGCCAGCGCCCACATCGACGTCGCCGAGGCCGAGGCCGACGTCCGGAAGGCGGTGTCGGTCGTGCTGGAGGCGGACCTGGGCAGCGAGGACGCCCAGTTCGTCGTCGACCAGGCCGAGGGCCACGAGCTGGCCTGGTACGCCACCCAGGAGATCGGGCCGGCGCTCGACCTGCTCTGAGTCCGGGGTGGGGCGTCGGCGGGACCCGCCTCTCACGCGGCGCGGTGCCGGCCGCCCCGGGTGCCGGCCGGGGGTGGTGCTGTCCGCACCCCGGCCCGCGGCTGGACGACCGGCACCGGCACTGGCACCGGCACCGGCTCCCGGGCGACCTGGACGCGGGTGATGGTGCCGTCGGTGGCCAGCCAGCCCGACCCCGGCCGGACGGGCAGCGGGGCCCGCGGCAGCCGCAGCGACAGCAGCTCCGCGTCGCCCCGGCCCGGGCGCAGCACGAGCGCGCTGCGGGCCCGGCGCAACGCGACCACCGGTCCGCGGAAGGCCGCCGCGACGTCGGCGGCGGTGGACGCCGCGAGGAGGAGGACCGCGCCGCCGGGACGGCAGAGCGCGGTGACCCGGTCGGCCGTCACGTCGTCCAGCAGGTGCAGGTCGTCGACGGCGAGCACGCCGACCCGTCCGCCGAGCCCCGCGGCCCAGCCGGCGAGGTCCGCGGTGGGGGCGGGGCCGCCGGCCGCGTTCCAGGTCCTGTCCGCCCGGGGCACGAGGGCGGCGACCGGCGTGCCGGAGCGGAGCAACCGGGCCGCCAGGGCGGCCAGCGTGTTGGTCCGGCCCGACCCGGCCGGCCCGCACACCAGCAGGCCACCGCTGCGGGCCAGGTCCACCCGCACCGGTTCGCCTCCGTCGCCGCCGGGGCCGAGGTCGACGACGGGTGAGCCGCTCACCGGGCCGTCCCCGACCGGGAGGCGGGGGTCGGCGGGCAGCTCCACCACGCGGATCCGCCGCGGGTCGGCGACCTGCCCGGGGGCGCACGACAGCGGCCGGGGCAGGGAGAGCTGCACCAGGTCGGCGTCCTCGCCGGACAGGGCACGGCCCGGCGGGCGGTGCCCGGGCACGGCGCGGGCCGGCACCCCGGCGACCACGTAGTCGGCCCGGTCGGCGAAGGGCAGCACCAGGCGGCGTCCGACCGCGGCGGCCAGCCGGCCCCCGGGCAGCACCCGGTCGGCGGTCAGCACCGTGGTGAGGCCGACGGCCGCCCCGTCGCGGACCAGCCTCAGCAGCAGCCCGGTGCCGGTGCCCGGCAGCAGCTCCTCCAGGGCGGTCAGCACGCCGTCCACCCCGTCGACGAGCAGCAGCTGCAGTGCGCCGGGGGTGCCGTCCGCGCGGCGCCGGTCGACCTCCTCCTGCAGTCGGGTCAGCAGCCGGACCAGCCGGTGGCCGTCGTCGCGCCCCAGCACCGTGCCGGTGTGCGGCAGTCCGAGTGCCGCCGCGGCCAGCGTCCCCCCGCCGTGGTCGACCACGTGGACGTGCAGCCGCTCCGGCGGCAGGGCGTGCACCGCCTCGCCGAGCACCGTGCGCAGCGCGGTGGTCCGCCCGCTGCCCGGGCCGCCGGGCAGCAGCCAGCTGCCGCCCTCGGCGAGGTCGAGCAGCAGCGGGTCCTGGGCCTGCTGGTCGGGCCGGTCGCGGAGCCCCCAGACGACCGGTCCCGGGCGGGCCGGTCCGGCCCGCGGGGGCACCCGGTCCGGGAGCGGGGGGAGCCAGGGGCGGGGTGGTGACCCGAGCCCGGCCGCCGCCGCCCGGGTGGTCAGCTCGGCGACGAGCGCGGCGAGGTCGGTGGGTCCACCGTCCGGGGCCGCGGGAGCCACCGGGAGCCGGGGCGGCGCCGGCCACGACCACGGGCCGACGGCGACGTCCCCGGCCGCGGTGGCCGTGGGGACGGCCACCCGGGCGACCTGGACGGGCACGGGGCTCTCCGCGCCGACCCGCAGCAGTGCCCGCCCCGGGGTGTCGACCGGCAGCCAGGCGGCGTCGGGCAGGCCCAGCACGTCCCGGGACCCGGACTCGTCGGTGGTGCGCAGGCAGAGCCGGACCGTGCAGTTGGCCCGGATCTCCGGGCTCACCACCCCGGCGGGCCGCTGGGTCGCCAGCACCAGGTGCACGCCCAGCGACCGGCCGCGCTGGGCGATCCCGACCAGGCCGGGGACGAAGCCGGGCAGCTCGTCAGACAACGTCGCGAACTCGTCGACCACGATGACCAGCCGGGGCAGCAGCACGTCCTCGGGCAGCGCGGTCAGGTCGCGGACGCCGTGCTCGGCCAGGACCGTCTCCCGGCGGGTGAGCTCGGCGGTCAGCGACCGGAGGGCGCGGGCGGTCGAGGCGCCGTCCAGGTCGGTGAGCAGCCCGACGGTGTGCGGCAGCGCGGCCGCCTCGGCGAAGGCCGACCCGCCCTTGTAGTCGACCAGGAGCAGGCTGCACCGGTCCGGCGGGTGTGCCGCGGCCAGGCCGAGCACCAGGGTGCGGAGCAGCTCGGACTTGCCCGACCCGGTGGTGCCGGCGACCAGGGCGTGCGGGCCGGCAGCGCACAGGTCCAGCTCGACGGGTCCGCGGGGCCCGACGCCGAGGGTCGCCGTCAGGGTGGAGCGCGACCGGGACCACGGCCGTCGCGGTGCCACGTCACGCCACCGCACCCCCGTTTGCAGCCCGCCGGGCGCGGCCGGGGTGCAGAGCGGGGCGAGCTGCCGCGCGAGCTCCGCTGCGGTGCCCGTGGACGCGCCGTCCACGGTGAGCTCGCTGTCGGGCTCGCCGGGCAGCGACAGCCGCCCCGCGCTGCCGGTCTCGCCGGACAGGGCCAGCACCGGCGATCCGTCGGCGTCCAGGGGTGTGGGCTCCGACGACAGCACCACGCAGGAGGCCCCGGCGGCCCGCAGCTCCCGCACCTGCTGCACGGCGGAGGCGTCCACCGGCAGGTCGACGACGACCAGCCGGAGGGTGCCGGGCGCGCCCGGCCCGGTGCCCAGGTGGGGGAGCCACCGCGCCCAAGCCCAGTCCCGGGCGGTCGACGGGGGGCAGAGCAGCTCCACCCGGACGTCACCGGGCGGGTGCAGGGCGGCCACCTGGCAGAGCAGCGCCCGGGCGGTCCGCAGCCCGGCCTCCCGGGGCCCCTGGACGCCCAGTCCGCCCCCGCGCAGGTCGAGGGCCACCGGCAGGTGCGGGTGGTGCGTCGGCTCGACCACGGCGCCCTCGAGCAGCCGGGTGACGCCGGTGGCGCCCGGGCCGCTGCCCAGTCGCACGACCAGGGCCCGCCGGTCGCCGTGCCCGCGTCCCCACAGCGGGTCGCTGCGGCGCCGGGCGGCCGTCAGCAACGCGGCCAGGTCGGGTGCGGCCTGCTCGCGGGCCGCGACCTCGGCCGCGACGGCGGCCGCCACCTGGACCTCGACGTCGACGAGGGCGAGCGCGTGGTCGGTGACCGCACGGCGGTGCCCGCGGCGTCCCGACCACCGGTCCGAGGTCCAGGTGCCCAGCGCCACCACCGGGCTGAGCAGGGCGAAGAAGAGGAACTGGGGCGCCGACAGCAGCCAGGCCATCAGCACGCCCGCCACCGCCGGCACCGCGACGGCGATCCAGGCCAGGGCCCGGCGCGGTCGCTCGGTCGGGGCAGCGGGGACCGCCACGGCCACGACGGCGGGGGCGGCGGGCACCGGACGGCGGGCCGGTCGCACCGCCAGCCGGCCCCCGGCGGCAGGGGTCACCGGCAGTGGCCGACCGCCGGGCGCGGCCAGCCGCAGGCTGCTGGCCCCCAGCCGGACCAGGGTGCCCAGGTGCCAGGGCTCCGGGTCCGCACCGAGCGGGTCCGCACCGAGGGGGGCCGGGCCGAGGGGGGCCGGGTCGAGGGGGTGCCCGTCGTCGGCCCGGTGGGTGCCGTTGGAGGAGCCGGCATCGGCCACCGTCACCCCGGTGCCGGTCACCGCGACGGTGACGTGGTGCCGGGACACGTCGGGGTCGTCCAGGGCCAACGTGCGGCCCCGTCCGCGGCCCACGGTCACCCGGCCCCGGGTCAGCGGCAGCACCCGGCCGGCGTCGGGGCCCCCGGCGACGTGCAGCTCCAGGGCGCCCGTGGCCGGGGTGGTGCGCGGACCCGGACGCCCCAGCCCCAGCTCGGCGCCGTGCGCCAGGTCGGGGTCGGTCAGCGGCGTGTCGGCCCGCAGGGTGCGGGAGCCGGCCCAGAGCCCCCCGCCGGGCAGCGCCGGGAGCAGGTCGCCGAGCACGGCGTGCCCCGGCGCCCGGACGACGACGTCCCGGGCGCCGTCGGAGGAGTGCAGCGTCCAGCAGCGCACGCCGCTCTCACGGTCGGCGGGCGGCTCGGTGGTGGGTGCGGACACGCGGACGAGGGTGGCCGCCGCGGGCCCTCCGTGGGGGGCCCGGACGGGATCTGTGGACGGTCGCCGGCCCTGTGGACGACGGGGCCCGCCGGCCGGCCCGGGTCCCTAGCGTCGGCCCGGACCGGGAGGTGCCCGGACCAGAGGAGGAACCGTGAAGGTCGACATCGCGACCCTGCAGGCCATGTCCGCGCAGTGCCAGGGGGAGGCGGCCGACCAGTCGGCCCGGCTCGGCACGCTGTCGGCGTCCATCGACGCCGGGGTGACCGACGGGTGGACCGACAGCCAGGCCGCCCAGCAGTTCCGGGCCCTCTACGAGCAGTGGCGCGCGTCGAGCCAGAGCATCAGCGATGCACTGACCGGCATGGGCACGCTGCTGACCGACGTGGCCGGGGCCTACCAGCAGCACGAGGCGGAGATGGCGGCCCGGATCGGCGCGATGATCTGAGCGGCGGGTCGGTCGGGACGCGGGGCTCAGCCCCCGTCCCGGCCTCCCGGGACGACGTCGGGGGCAGGCGGCCGGGCACCGTCCCGGTCCGTCGACGGGGTGTCGGCCCGCCCCGGCAACCGCACCCCGCGCAGGCGCTCCCACGGCAGGATCGACAGGATCGCGATGCAGTGCGGCAGGAAGACGATCCCGACACCGGCGTAGACCATCACGTGGAAGCCGAGCAGGAAGGCCACCAGCCCGGCCCGGGCCCGGTCGCTGCGCACCAGCAGCACCAGCGGCGAGGCGAACTCGAACACCAGCATCAGCCACTGGGCAGCGGGCAGCAGCCAGGCCACGTCCAGGGTCCACAGCGACAGGTCGGTGCCCCGGCGGATGACCGCGCGGGTCAGCGTGGAACCGGTCGCCCAGTCCCAGCCGCCGAAGCGCATCTTGGCCCAGGCGGCCAGGAAGTAGGTGAGCATGACGGTGACCAGGACCGCGGCGGTGCCGAAGCCCGCGGCCTCCGACGAGCGCCGGTCCCGCCAGCGGGCGTGCCCGATGGTGGGCAGCACGGCCAGCGCGACGAGGAAGGCGATCCGGTCGTGGTCGACCTTGCCGTAGCTCATCGCGATGACCATCCACTCCGCGTACAGCGCGAAGACCGTCCAGCCCAGCAGGCGGGGTGCCCGGCCCGAGGCCGCGGCCAGCGCGGCCAGCACCAGCGCCCACTGCACGAGGAGCACCACGGTGTGCGTCGGCGTGGGCAGTGGCAGCAGCCGGCCGATGAGCAGCGGTTGGTAGAACTCCGTCGGCACGTCGGCGTGCGCGCGCACCCAGGACGTCGTCACGAAGACGTCGACGGGCACGAAGAGGTAGGCGATCACCCGGAAGACCGCGATCCGGGCCAGCGGCACGGGGCGGGTCCACCAGCGTGGGGTCAGCGGCACGGCCGCCGCGGTCTCCGGACGGTCGGGCGCCGGGCGGTCGGGTGCCGAGCGGTCGACGGTGGACCGGCTCACGGGGTCCCCTCCAGGTCGTAGGCGACCAGCACGTCGTCGGTGAACGCCCCGGTGCTGGCTCCGTCCTCCAGGACGAAGCGGCGCTGCACGACCTCGACCCGCACCAGGGCCGGGTCGGTCGGGTGCTGCTGCTCGTAGGTCTCGGCCACCAGCCCCAGCAGGGCGGGGTCGGCGACGAAGCGGGGCAGCTGACCCTCGAACTCCGCCCGGCGCAGGCCCACCTCGCCCCCGGAGAGCCGGACCTCGTCCCCGGCGGCGGTCAGCCCCACCACCCGGGTGGAGACGACGGGCGCGTCGGGCGCGGCCCGCGTGGAGTACATCCGGAAGGGGCCGAAGGGGAACTCGTCGTCGTCCCCCCACAGGCTGCCGCCCAGCAGCAGCGCCAGGACCAGGGCCGCGGCGGCGAGCCGGGCACGCCGGCCGGTGGTGGTCAGCCGGAGCACCTCGGCCGGCTCCTGGACGTCGGGCTGCCGGTCGGGCTGCAGCTCGGGGGCGGACGGTCGGGGCACCGGCCCATCGTAGGATCGCCGCCACGTCCAGGCCGGGCCCCGCGCGCAGGTGACCCGTCCGGACCGCACCAGCCACTGAGTCGACGACGACACCGGGAGCAGACACGTGCAGTTCGGGCGGTACTACGAGGAGTTCGAGGTCGGCGCTGTCTACAAGCACTGGCCGGGCAAGACGGTCACCGAGTACGACGACCACCTGTTCTGCCTGATCACGATGAACCACCACCCGCTGCACCTGGACAGCCACTTCGCGGCGGAGACCACGGAGTTCGGGAAGAACGTGGTGGTCGGCAACTACGTCTACTCGATCCTGCTGGGCATGAGCGTCCCCGACGTCAGCGGCAAGGCGATCGCCAACCTGGAGGTCGAGTCGCTGCGGCACGTGGCGCCCACGTTCCACGGGGACACCGTCTACGGCGAGACCACCGTGCTGGACAAGACGGAGTCGCGGTCCAAGGACGACCGGGGCGTCGTGTACGTCGAGACGATCGGCTACAAGCAGGACGGCACCGTGGTGTGCGTGTTCCGCCGCAAGGTGATGGTGCCCAAGCGCTCCTACGGGGAGGCCCGCGGCGGCGAGCAGCCCGGCCGCCCGGAGCCGGTCCGCCGCTGAGCCGCCCCACCCCGTCCGCCACCCCGGCGGCCGGGGTGGGCTCAGCCGGGCAGCACGCCCCAGGCGCCGAGGGTGTCCACCAGCCCCGGCGTGCACGGCCGCGCGGTCAGCTCGGCCAGGGTCACGAAGGCGACGTCGGCCGCGTCGTCCCCGGCGACGGGCACCTGGGCGGGGTCGACCAGCGTGCAGGCCAGGTCGGTGATCGCGTAGACCCGGTCCGGGCCGGTGACCTCCAGCCGGCCCACCACCGCGCCGGCGACGACGTCCAGACCGGTCTCCTCGGCGACTTCGCGGACGACGGCGGCCGCGTCGTCCTCCCCGGCCTCCACCCGCCCGCCGGGCACCGACCAGCAGCCCCGGTCCGGGTCGTTCGCGCGCAGCACCACCAGCAGTCGGCCGTCAGCGTCGTGCACGACGGCTCCGACACAGGGCACCCGGGTCGTCGTCACCACCCCAGCATGCGGCCGGTGCTTGACGGCGGGCCCCCGGGCCTGGACGGTGATCCCCGATGACCATGAGCCCCGTGTGTCCCCGGTGCGGTGAGCTGCTGGTGGTCCGGCCGGGCTCGGACGAGGCCTGGTGCCACCTGCACGCCGCCGTCACCCCGCTGCACCACACCGCCGTGCTGGCGCACGACGCGATCCGCGCGGTCTGCGCCGACGCCCGCGTGCCCGCCTGGGTGCCCGACCCGTTGCCCACCGGCTGGGCGGTCACCGGGCTGGCGTGGGGCGGGGAGCCCGGGGCCCGCTGCACGGTCGTGGACTGCGTGGGGCCGGCGCCGCTGGGCGGCACCGCGGAGGTGCTGCTGATCGCCGAGGAGCCCGGGACCGGGCTGGGCGCCGGCTACGCCGGGCTGCCGTGGCTGGACCCCGGGGACCTGGTGGACGGGCTGTCCGCCGCGGCGGTGCAGGCCGCCGGGCAGCGGGCCCCGCTGTGGGAGGTGCCGACCTCCGAGGACCGCGCCGTGTTCGTCGGCGAGGCCTACGGCGTGTGGCTGTGGGTGGTGACCTGGCCCGCGACCGCGGCCTGGCTGCTGGCCGAGGACCTGGTGCTGCTGGACCTGCGCGAGCGGGTGCCCGCCGACCTGCCCCTGGGGCCGGTGGGGGAGCACCTGCTGCCCGGGCGTTGACACGCCGGTCCGGCGTGGCGTGCCCGTGACGCGTGCGGCCTGTGTTACTCATGTGACGCGGCTCTTCCCCGGCCGTGCGGGCGTCCTGCGCCTGCCCCCGCCCAGACCGAGGTGACCGCGTGAACCTGAAGAAGGTCCTCACCTGGCTCGTCGTCGCCTTCGTGCTGTTCTACGTGATCCAGCAGCCCGAGTCGTCGGCGGAGATCGTGCGCACTGCAGGCGTCGCCCTGGGCGACGCCGCGTCGTCGCTGGCCTCCTTCGTCGGCTCGCTCGTCTGAGCCGTCCGGCCGGTCCGTCGTGACGACCGCCCGTCCGGTCTCCCGCACCGGCAGGGACGCCGAGAAGTACCTCCTCCCCGGCGAGGAGGCGATCATCAACCAGCGCCGGCACTGGGCCGTGCTGGCCCGGCCGGCGGTCCGGGGGGTGCCGTTCCTCGCGCTGGGCCTGTGGCTGCTGGTCCTCGCCCCGGACAACCGGGTCACCAGCCTGCTGGGCCTGCTGGTGGGTCTGGGCGCCCTGGCCTACCTGGGCCTGGCGGTCGGTGAGTGGTGGGTCCGGCACTTCCTGGTCACCAAGCGCCGGGTGCTGATGACGTCGGGGGTGGTCGTGCGGACGGTGGCGGTGATGCCGCTGCGCCGGATCACCGACCTGACCTACTCGGAGTCCCTGGTCGGGCAGCTGCTGGGCTACGGCGGCTTCCGCTTCGAGTCCGCCGGTCAGGACCAGGCGCTGTCCAGCGTCAGCTACCTGCCCGACGCCAAGACCCTCTACGACCAGATCAGCGGTCTGCTGTTCCCCTCCGACGCGGCCGGGGCGCGCCGCGGCCGCGAGGAGGAGGACGGCGGCGGTCCGTTCCCGGGAGCCGCACCGGGCCCGGGTCCCGCGGACGGCCGGCACGGCACGGGGCCGATCCCGGGCTTCCGGAGCCGGTACCCGCGCACGCACTGAGCCGGTCCGGGCGGTCGGCGGGTCGGCGATGGGGCAGGCTGGCCTCGATGCGCATCGACCTGCACACGCACTCCCTGGTGTCCGACGGCACCGACACCCCGGCGGAGGTGCTGACCGCCGCCGTCGCGGCCGGGCTGGACGTCGTCGCGCTGACCGACCACGACACGACCGACGGCTGGGCCGCGGTGGCCGCCGCCCGGCCCCCGGGCCTGACCGTGGTGCCGGGGATGGAGATGTCCTGCCGCTGGTTCCCGGCCGACGAGTCGCCGATCAGCGTGCACCTGCTGGCCTACCTGTTCGACCCCCACGCCCCCGAGCTCGCCGCCGAGCGCGGTCGGCTGCGGGCCGAGCGGCTGACCCGGGGTGAGCGGATGGTCGACGCGCTGGCCGCCGACGGGCACCCGGTCAGCTGGGCCGCGGTCGTGGAGCGCAGCGGCGGCGGGGTGGTGGGGCGCCCGCACGTGGCGCGTGCCCTAGTGGAGGCCGGTGTGGTCGGCTCGGTCGACGAGGCCTTCGCCGGGCTGCTGCACCACACCAGCCCCTACTACGTGGCCAAGGCCGACACCGACGTGCTCGAGGGCATCGCGATGGTCCGGGCGGCCGGCGGGGTGCCGGTCTTCGCGCACGGCCTGGCGCGCAGCCGCGGCCGGGTCGTCGGCGACGACGCGCTGGGCGCCATGGCCGCCGCCGGGTTGCTGGGCCTGGAGGTCGACCACCCCGACCACGAGCCGGCCGACCGGGCGCACCTGCGGACGCTGGCCGCGGACCTGGACCTGCTGACCACCGGGTCCAGCGACTACCACGGCACCAACAAGCGCACCCCGATCGCGGCCTGCACCACCGACCCGGCGCAGTACGAGCGGCTGGTCGCGCTGGGCACCGGGAACCACCCGATGGCCGACGACGCGTGAGCCAGCTGGAGCTCGAGCTGCCCGGGATGCCCGAGCCGCTCTTCGCCGCCACCCCCAGCAAGCTGGCCGCCTTCGACGCCTGCCCGCGGCGCTACCGGTTCGGCTACGTCGACCGCCCGACGCCGCCGCAGTCGCTGCCGCGGGTGAACGCGGTCGTGGGTGCCGCGGTGCACGCTGCGCTGCGGTCCTGGTGGGAGCTGCCGCAGTCCCGGCGGACCCCGGCCGCGGCGCGTCAGCTGCTGGACCGGCACTGGTCCGACGTGGGGACGGCGGGCGCAGTGGACTCCGCGGAGTGGCGGGCCCGGGCGGCCGGCTGGGTCGACGAGCACGTCGCCGGGCTGGACCCCGCGGACCCGCCGCTGGCCACCGAGCGCCAGGTGACCGTGCGGACCGCCACCCTGAGCGTCTCCGGCCGGGTGGACCGGATCGACGACCGCGGCGAGGAGCTGGTCGTCGTGGACTACAAGACCGGCCGCCGTCCCAGCACGGAGGAGGAGGCGGCGTCGTCCCCGGCGTTGGCGCTGTACGTGCTGGGGGTGCGGCGGACGCTGCGCCGGCCGTGCTCCCGGGTGGAGCTGCACCACCTGCCCACCGGCACGGTCGCCGGGTTCGACCACACCGAGGCCACGCTGGCCGAGCACGTCCGCCGGGCCGAGGCGACCGCGGCGGCGGCGACCGCGGCCACCGCCGCCGTCACCGCGGGCGGTGACACCGGTGCGGCGTTCCCCGTCGTCACCGGCCGGCAGTGCGCCGGCTGCTCGTTCCGCCGGTCCTGCCCGGAGGGTCGAGCTGCCGTGCGGGACCTGGACGCTCGTTAGGCGACCGGGCTGGGGTCAGGCGACCACGGGCGTGGCGACGGCGACCCGCTCGCGGGCGGCGCGCAGCGTCGGGTTGTCCCGCACCCGGTGCGGCACCGCCAGCGTGGTGGCCCGGAACGCGCGGACGGCGGCCGTCGTCGCGGGCTCGGTGATCGCGAACGCCGGCAGCCCGTACATCGCCCGGGCCCACCGCGGCAGGGTCGCCAGGCCCAGCGAGGCGAGTCCCGCCCAGGCCGGGCGGGCCGGGGTCAGCACCTGCACCCAGCCCGGCATCGGCGGGACGACGACGAACTGCAGCGCCTTGCGGGCGGGCTCGGTCAGCGCGAGCTGCGGGCGGACCCGCTCGAAGTAGGCGTCCAGCTCGGCGACGGAGGAGGGCACCTCCCCCGGCGTGCAGCCGATGAGCTCGCCGGCGACGACCTGCTCGGCGACGTAGGCGTCGGCGTCCGCGTCGGTCAGCGGCACCCCGGCGCGCCGGGCCACCGACAGCAGCGAGTCCACCTCGCAGGCGTGCACCCACAGCAGCAGGTCCGGGTCGTCGACCCGGTAGGTGCGGCCGGTGGTGACCTCGGTGTCGGTCTTGCCGCGGTGCACCCCGCGCACCCGGCGGACGGCGCGCAGGGCCTCCCGGCGGGTGCCGAAGGTCAGCGTCGCGACGTACTCCGCGGTGCGCGTCAGCCGGGCCCACGGCTCGGTCTTGAAGCCCTCGGAGAAGGTGTCGACGCCGGCCATGGCCACCGGGTGCAGGGCCTGCAGCAGCAGGGCGCGGATGCCGCCGACGGAGAAGGCCGGGTCGGCGTGGATCCGCCAGGTGACCGAGTCCGGGCCGAAGAAGCCGGCCAGGTCCTCGGTGGCGGTGAAGTCCTTGATCGAGGTCATGCGGAGGCCTCCTGGGCGTCGCTGACGGCGGGGACGGCGGACCAGAAGCCGGTGAGCGCCCCGATCGTCGCCGCGGGTGTCTCGATGGCGGGGGAGTGCACGGCGCCGTCGAGGACGACGTGCCGGGCACCCAGCCGGGCGGCCATGTCGGTCTGCGCGGCCGGGGTCCAGGCGTCGTCGTCGGCACCGTGGGCGACCAGCACCGGGACCCCGGTGGCGGCCAGCTCGGCGGTCCGGTCGGGCTCACCGGTCATCGCGGCGGCCATCCCGGTGAGCCCGGCCTCGGTGTTGGCCAGGAACCGGGTGGCCAGGAACTCCCGGACCGGGGCCGGCACGGCGGCGCTGCGCGGGTCGGTGAGCGACAGCTGCTCGAGGGTGTCGTGCACCAGCCGGACCCCGCCGGCCTCCAGCAGCGGGGCCAGGTGCTCGAGCAGGTCGGCGCGCGGACCGGTCAGCCCGACCGGTCCGCTGCTGAGCAGGGTGAGCGAGGCGAACAGGCCCGGCTCGGCGAGCACGGCGGCGCGGGCCACGATGCCGCCGAAGCTGTGCCCGAGCAGGTGCAGCGGGCCGTCCCCACGGAGCTGGTGGCCGACCTCGACGACGTCGGCGGCCAGCAGCTCGACGGTGTAGGCGGCGGGGTCGTCGGGGCCGGGGGACTGGTACTGCCCGCGCTGGTCCACCACCACGACCCGCCAACCGGCCCGGGACACGGGGGCCAGCAGCGGCGCGAAGTCCTCCTTGGTGCCGGTGAACCCGGCGACCATCAGCACCGTGCCCCGGCTGCCCGGCCCGGTGTCCAGCGCGGCCAGCGGGCCGGCCGTGCCGCGCAGGGTCAGCGGCGCGGCGCCGTGCGGGGTCAGCTGGCGCAGGTCGTCGGACGCGGTGTTCTCGGAGCCGCCGGGGAGCATGGCACCCAGTGTCCCCCGATCGCGGCCGGGACGGTCAGCGGTAGCCGACGACCTCGCCCGGGGTGGCGACGACGACCGTCCCGCCCACCACGGAGGCCCGTCCGCCGCGGGGGACGTCCTCGGGTGCGGTGGAGCGGGCCAGCTCGGTGCCGGTGGCCAGGTCGCGGCTGACGAACGCGCCGTTCTCGGGCACCAGGACCGCGCCGTCGGTGGTCTTGCCGCCGTCGCCGACCGCGGGCAGCCCGGTGGCCGGGACCGACCAGCGCACGGCGCCGGTGGTCTGGTCCAGCACGTAGGCGGTGCCGCGCACCCAGACCAGGGCGGTGTCGGCCAGCCCGGCCTGCTGCAGCGGCTCGTCGTCGGCGCCGGCCGCCGCGGGCAGCGGGATCGTCTGCAGGGTGGCGCCGTCGGCCGGGGAGAGCACCTGCAGGGAGTCGCCCACGACGACGTCGACCAGGCGGTCGACGCCGACCAGCCGCGCCGAGTCGACGCCCAGGTCACGGCTCCAGGTCTGGGACCCGTCGAAGCCGTCGAACAGCAGCGCCGTCACCGGCCCACCGTCGCAGACCTGCAGGGCGACGACACCGGTGCTGCCGACGTCGGCGCCGGTGAGCCGGCAGCCCCCGGGCACCTCGTAGCGCCAGCGGGTGTTGTTGCCGGTCGGGTCGATCGTGGCCAGACCGGTCGGGCTGCTGGCCAGCACGATCCGCTCGGTGCTGGCCAGGGCGACGTCGGCCCGGAAGCCGACCGTGCGGTACCAGGAGCGGACGCCGGTGCCGGCGTCCAGGGCCACGACCTCGTTGCACCGCCCGCCGGTGGAGAACACCGCGACGACAGCGCCCTCGACGGCGGTCACGTCACAGAGCCGGGCGTTGCTGCGGGTGTACCGCCAGGCCTCCTCGCCGGTGGCCGGGTCCAGGACCCGCACGCCGTCGGCGAGGGCGAGCACGACCCGGCCGGACTCGACGACCCGCCGCGGGGCCGGGCCGGTCGGGTCGGCCGACCAGCCGCGGTCCAGCGCCGCGGCCGGGCTGCCCGAGGCCGGCGCCGGCTCGGCGGCGGTGGTGCTGTCGGTCGCGGCGGCGTCCGACCCGCGCCACAGCAACGCCAGGACGACGACCACCACGAGGGTGGCCGCCGTCCAGACCAGCGCGCGCAGCGGCGGGCGCCGCACAGCCATCAGCTGACGGACTCGGAGCTGCCGCCCCCGCGGTTGGCCCCGCCCCGGCGTCGGCGGCGACGCGGCTTGGCCGCACCGTCCCCGGCGTCCGTGGCGGGCGCGTCGGCGGAGGGGCCGTCGGTCGCGGCGGCGGCACCGGCAGCGGCCTCGCCGTTGCCCCGGGTGCGCCGGCGCGGACGGCTCTTGGGGGGGCCGACGGTGGTGGGCTCGTCGGCGGTGGGGGCGTCGTCCCGACCGGGGCCGGAGCGCCCGCCGCGGTCGCCGCGGTCGGCACGGTCACGGTCGCCACGGCCACCGTCGCGCGCGCCGTCTCGGCCACCGGTCTTCTGCCGCTTGCCGGTCTCGCCGAGGTCCTCGAGGGTCTCGGCGCCCAGTCCCTCGCGGGTGCGCTGGGCGCGCGGGAGGCGGCCGGTCGCCGTCGTCGGGACGTCGAGGTCGGTGTAGACCCACGGCGAGGTGGAGTAGGTCTCCGGCGGGTCGGTGAAGTCCAGCTCGAGGGCCTTGTTGATCAGCTGCCACCGGGGGATGTCGTCCCAGTCGACCAGCGTGACGGCGACACCCGTGCTGCCCGCGCGGCCGGTGCGGCCGATGCGGTGCACGTAGGTCTTCTCGTCCTCGGGGCACTGGTAGTTCACGACGTGGCTGACGCCGGTGACGTCGATGCCGCGGGCGGCGACGTCGGTGGCGACCAGCACGTCGACCTTGCCGGCCCGGAAGGCGCGCAGCGCCTGCTCGCGGGCGCCCTGCCCCAGGTCGCCGTGCACCGCGGCGGCGGCGAAGCCGCGCTCGACGAGGTCGTCGGCCACCTTCTGGGCGGTGCGCTTGGTGCGGCAGAACACCATGACCAGGCCGCGGTCGCGGGACTGCAGCACCCGGGACAGCAGCTCGGGCTTGTCCAGGTTGTGCGCCCGGTAGATGAACTGGGTGGTCTGCGGGACCGTCGAGCCCTCGTCGTTGCCGTGCGCCCGGATGTGCGTGGGCTGGGTCATGAACGACCGGGACAGCGTGACGATCGGGCCGGGCATGGTCGCGGAGAACAGCATCGTCTGACGCTTGTCCGGGACCATCGCCAGGATCCGCTCGATGTCGGGCAGGAAGCCCAGGTCCAGCATCTCGTCGGCCTCGTCGAGCACCAGCCCGCGGACCTTGCCCAGCACCAGGTCCCCGCGCTGGGCCAGGTCCAGCAGCCGGCCGGGCGTGCCGACGACGACCTCGACGCCGGCCTGCAGCGCGGCGACCTGCGGCTCGAACGCGCGGCCGCCGTAGATGGCCTGCACCCGGACACCGCGGCGGGTGCCGGCGGCGGCCAGGTCGCGGGAGACCTGCACGCACAGCTCACGGGTCGGGACGACGACCAGCGCCTGCGGCACCCCGTCGCCGCCCTCCGAGGGCGGGACGACCCGCTGCAGCAGCGGGACGCCGAAGCCGAGGGTCTTGCCGGTGCCGGTGCGCGCCTGGCCGATCAGGTCGTTGCCGGCCAGCGCGAGCGGCAGGGTCAGCTCCTGGATGGCGAACGTGCGGGTGATCCCGACGTCGGCCAGCGAGGCGATGATGTCGGGGTGCACGTCGAAGTCGCTGAACAGCGGCGCGTCGGGCGTGACGGGGGCACCGCCCAGCTCGTCGATCTGCGCCTCGAGCTGCTCGGGGGCCGGGGCCCCGGTCTCGGCGTGGTCGACCTCGGGGGTCGTGGCCGGGCTCTCGACGGGGGTGTTCTCGGGGGTGTTCTCGGTGGAGGTCAGTGCACTCGCCTCGGTCTGGAGGGGGACCTGCGTGCATCGGCGGCGCCGACGTCTCGCGGTCCCGGTGTGGGATCTCGGTCCAGCGCCGACGCGGCCAGCAGACCCGGGCGTCGGGGAGGACTGCCCGAGGAGACCGACCCGTGCCCCACCCCGTGAGGGGGACTCTGGTGGTCGTCGTCCAGCGGTGATCAGCGCACACGGAGAGCGAGCCGTGCGGCTCGCCGTCGCCCATGGTAGCGCGGGTTACGGTGCGCACAGGTCCCGCCGCGTCCGCGGCGGGCGAGCGGACCCGGCCCCGGGGCTGGGCGGACACGCCGCGGCACCACCACCGCCCTCGGCGAGACCGACGTCCGCACGACCACCAGCACCAGGGAGGGGCACCCGTTGACGACCGCCGCCGAGCCCAGCACCGTCGACCCGGCCGCCGTGGTGGACCTGCTCGGGGTGCTGGCCTACGCCGAGCTGACCGCCTTCGACCGGCTCGCCGAGGACGCCCGCCTGGCCCCCACGCTGGAGGGCCGGGCAGCCCTGGCCCGGATGGCGGCCGCCGAGATCACCCACCACGAGCGGCTGTCCGCCCGGCTGCGCGAGCTGGGGGTCGCCCCGGCCGACGCGATGGCCCCCTTCGTCGCGCCGCTGGACGCCTTCCACGACTCGACCCGGGCCGGCACCTGGCTGGAGGGCCTGGTCAAGGCCTTCGTGGGCGACGGTCTGGCCACCGACTTCTACCGCGAGGTCGCGGCCTTCCTGCCCGCGGAGGACCGCGACCTGGTCCTGGAGGTGCTGGAGGACAGCGGCCACGCCGACTTCGCCGTCCGGGAGGTGCGGGCCGCGATCGTCGCCGACCGCGCCGTCGCCGGCCGGCTCGCGCTGTGGGCGCGCCGCCTGGTCGGTGAGGCGCTGACCCAGTCGCAGGCGGTCATCGCCGAGCGCGACGGGCTGGGCGAGCTGCTGATCACCGGCAGCGGGTCGCTCAACGGGGTCGCCGAGCTCATCGGCCGGATCACCGCCGGGCACACCGTCCGGATGCAGGCCCTGGGCCTCAACCCCTGATCCCCACGGACCCACGGACCCACCGACGCCGACGGGGCCCGGGACCGTGTGGTCCCGGGCCCCGTCGGGGTGCTGGTGTCAGTTGCCGCCGGCGATGAACCCGACGCGGCGGGTGTCGGCCTCGGCGATCTCGACGTAGGCGATCCGGTCGACCGGCACGACGACGCGGCGGCCGCGCTCGTCGACGAGGGTCAGCAGGCCGTCCTTGGACGAGGACATCGCCGCGGAAACCTCGGCCGCGATCTCGTCAGGGGTCTTCGGGCTGTCGATGACGAGCTCGCGGGGGGAGTGCTGGACACCGATCTTGACTTCCACGCTGGAGATGCCTCCTCAGGTCTGGCTGCACGTCTGGCGGGTGGTGACGGCTGCTCACCGACGACGCTAGCCGAGCCCGCGCGGCCTGGCCCCCGACCGGGGTGCGCCCTCAGCGAACGGGATCCCCGGCGGGCTGTGGCGGTGGCTTCGGGCGGTGGCTCAGGCGGTGGGTGTCGGGTGGTCGTCGTCGCCGATGCGCGGGAACCCGGAGATGCCGCGCCAGGCCAGCGAGCTCACCAGTGCGACCGCCTCGTCGCGGGAGACGGTGCCCTTGCGCGGCAGCCACCAGCGGGCGCTGGTCTCCAGCAGGCCGGTCATGCCCGAGGCCAGCAGCTGCGCCCGCTCGGCGTCGACGCCGGTGTCGGCCTCGATCACCTCGGCGATCGCCTCGACGCAGGCCCGGGCGCCCTGGTCCACGACCCGGCGCACCTCCTCGTCGTTGCGCAGGTCGGACTCGAACACCAGCCGGAAGGCCTCGCCGTCGGCGTCGATGAAGTCGAAGTAGGCACCGACGGCGCCGTCGACGCGGGTCCGGTTGTCGTCGGTGCCGCTCATCGCCTGGCGGACCCGCTCGGTCAGCTCGCCCACCTGCTGCTCCAGCAGCGCCAGGTACAGCTCCCGCTTGCCCGGGAAGTGCTGGTAGAGCACGGGCTTGCTGACCCCGGCCCGGACGGCGATGTCGTCCATCGCCGCGGCGTGGAACCCCTGCGCGACGAAGACCTCCTGGGCGGCGTGCAGCAGCTGTAGCCGACGGGCGCCCCGGGGCAGCCGGGAGGTGCGCCGGGCGGCCGCGGCGGCCTGGCTCGGGGCGGGGGAGGTCGGTCGCGTCGGCTGCATGGCCCGGCAGATGTTACCGGCGGGTTCACCGCCCCGGTGCGCTGCAGCGGTGACGGACTACCGTCGCCGGGTGCCCGACGCCCGGCGGCCCGCCGACGCCCCCGCCCGCGACGTCCTCCCCGGCCCGGGGGACGACGACCTCGGCGCCGGCACCCCGGCCGGCCCCGACACCGGTGCGCCCGGCGTGGGGGAGCCCCGTCCCGCGGTGCTGTCGACCGTGCCGCTGCCCCCGCTGAGCGAGTCCACGCCCGCCTGGCCGGGCAGCGAGGTGGAGGTCGACGGCATCCCGCTGTACCTGCGGCACACCCCGTGGACCGGACCGCTGGACGGGCCCGCCGCCGACGCCCCGCGGGAGCGCGCGCTCTACGTGCACGGCCTGGGTGGCGCGGCGACCAACTGGACCGACCTCGCCGGCCTGCTGGCGGTGCGCTGCGAGGGGTTCGCCATCGACCTGCCCGGGTTCGGCCAGTCCGAGCCGCCCGCCCGGGGCGGCTGGTCCATCGCCGACCACGTGAGCGCCGTCGTCGCGACGCTGGAGTGGGTGCGCGACCGGCCCGGCCCCGGCCAGGGCGCACCGGTGCACCTGCTGGGCAACTCCCTGGGCGGCCTCGTCGGGCTGCTGGCCACCGCCCGGCGCCGGGACCTGGTGGCCACCCTGACGCTGGTGTCCCCGGCGATGCCGGTCTACCGGGTGCCCCCGGCCTTCGACCGGGCCATCGCGCTGCTGCTGCTCCCGGGCATCCCCACGCTGGCGGAGAAGCGCATCGCCCTGGGCACCCCGGAGGAGCGGGTGCGCGGGATGCTCGCCATGGTGTTCGGCGACCCGGCCCGGGTCCCGGCGACCCGGTTCGCCGAGGCGGTCCAAGAGATGCGCCAGCGGGACGGGCAGCCCTGGGCCGGGCGGGCCCTGACCCGCAGCATGCGCGGTCTGATGACCTCCTACCTGCGGGTCGGGCGGGCCAACGCCTGGCGGGCGGCCCGGTCCGTCGACGTCCCGGCGCTGGTCGTGTGGGGCGCGGAGGACAAGCTGGTCGACCCGCGGCTGGCGCCCCGGCTGGCGCTGGCGCTGCCCGACGCCCGGTTGCAGCTGCAACCGGGCATCGGCCACGTCGCCATGACCGAGGCCCCCGAGGACACCGCCCGCGCCGTCCTGGGGCTGCTCGAGGAGGCCGCCGGACGGGTCCGGTGAGACGAGTGGGACGGGACGGTCCGACACGCCGCCCGCCCGTCGGTGGTCACGGGAGGGCCCCGTGGCCCGTGAGAACCTGGCCGGTGTGACCCGCCCGGACCACGACGTCGACCCCCCGGTCGGCCGTCGACAGGACGCGGCGGCACCCCTCGCCGCCCGGCGTCCGGTGGGGGACCGTCCCCTCGTGGGACCGCGCCCGCCGCAGTCCCGGCGGTCCCGGTCCACCCGCGTCCCCGAGCCCCTGCCGCGCCCGCTGCCCGACACCGGGCTGCGGACGACGACCGGCCCGCTGGTCGCCCGCCGGGACCCGGTGGGGCGACGCCGCCGTCGGCCCGGCGCGCCGGTCGGCAGCGGAGCGCACGGCCGGTGGGCCGCCTTCGCCAGCCGGTGGGGCTGGCGTGCCTACGCCGTCCCGCTGCTGGCGGTGCTCACCGTGCTCACCGTGGTCGACGTCGCCGTCACCGGGACCGAGGGCGGCCCCGCCTCGGACACCGCCACGTCGGCCGCCGCCTCGGCCTCCGGGCTGGCCGCCGCGCTGGAGCCCGGCCGGGCCCCGGCCACCCCGACGGTCGCGGCGACCCCGGAGCCGGCGCCCGCCGAGGGCGACGCGAACCCCACCGAGCTCCCCGCCACGACCGGACCGGCCAGCTACGTGGAGACCGGCGCGGGCACCGTGTCCGTCGTGGACGGTTCCTCGCAGGTCTACGGCAGCGGTCCGCTGGAGCGCTTCGTCGTCGAGGTGGAGGACGGCATCGGTGTCGACGGTGCCGGGTTCGCCGCCGCGGTCGAGGCCACCCTGGGCGACCCGCGGTCCTGGGGCAGCGGCGGCGCGATGAGCTTCCAGCGGGTCGGTGCCGCCGAGGCGGCCGCCGGGGACTACGACTTCCGGGTCAGCCTGGTCAGCCCGGGCAGCATGGAGACCTACTGCCCGGGCGTGGGCACCGGCGGGTACACCTCCTGCCGCTACGGCGAGCGGGCCGTCATCAACCTGGCCCGCTGGGAGACCGCCGTCCCCGACTACGAGGGCGACATCGCCACCTACCGGCAGTACGTGGTCAACCACGAGGTCGGCCACGCGCTGGGCAACGGGCACCAGCCCTGCCCCGGGCCCGGTCAGCTCGCCCCGGTGATGCAGCAGCAGACCCTGGGCCTGGAGGGATGCCAGAAGAACGCCTGGCCCTCCCCCTGAGTGCACCGCGCCGGGAGGGAAGAGGGGGACCTGTCAGGCTGTTGGTCAGCACAGGAACCCGGTCACCGGCCGGGATCGACCACCCCGAGGAGCGCTCGTGTCGTTGCCACCCCTGGTGGAGCCCGCCGCCGACCTGTCCATCGACGAGGTCCGCCGCTACAGCCGCCACCTGATCATCCCCGACGTCGGGATGGACGGGCAGAAGCGCCTCAAGAACGCCAAGGTCCTCGCGGTCGGCGCCGGCGGGCTGGGTTCCCCGGTCCTCATGTACCTCGCCGCGGCCGGTGTCGGCACCCTGGGCATCGTCGAGTTCGACACCGTCGACGAGTCCAACCTGCAGCGCCAGATCATCCACGGGCAGTCCGACGTCGGCCGGTCCAAGGCCGAGAGCGCGCGTGACTCGGTCAAGGAGATCAACCCGCTCATCGACGTGCGGCTGCACGAGACGCGGCTGGACTCGGAGAACGTCGAGGAGATCTTCAGCCAGTACGACCTCATCGTCGACGGCACCGACAACTTCGCCACCCGCTACCTGGTGAACGACGCGTGCGTGCTGCTGGGCAAGCCCTACGTCTGGGGCTCCATCTACCGGTTCGACGGCCAGGTGTCGGTGTTCTGGGCCGAGCACGGCCCGAACTACCGCGACCTGTACCCGGTCCCGCCGCCGCCGGGGATGGTGCCCTCGTGCGCCGAGGGCGGCGTCCTGGGCGTGCTGTGCGCGACCATCGGCGCCATCCAGGCCACCGAGGCCGTCAAGCTCATCACCGGCATCGGGGACACCCTGCTGGGCCGGCTGATGGTCTACGACGCCCTGGAGATGACCTTCCGCACCATCAAGGTCCGCAAGGACCCCGAGGCGGAGCCGATCACCGGGCTCATCGACTACGAGGCGTTCTGCGGCGTCGTGTCCGTGGAGGCCCAGGAGGCCGCCGCCGGCTCGACGATCACCGTCGACGAGCTCAAGGACATGATGGACGCCGGCAAGGACTTCGAGCTGATCGACGTCCGGGAGCCCAACGAGTACGAGATCGTCTCCATCCCCGGCGCCCGTTTGGTGCCCAAGGACGAGATCCTCTCCGGTCGGGCGCTGTCCTCGCTGCCGCAGGACAAGCCGATCGTGCTGCACTGCAAGACCGGGGTCCGCTCGGCCGAGGCGCTGGCCGCGGTCAAGGCCGCCGGCTTCTCCGACGCCGTGCACGTGCAGGGCGGCGTCACCGCGTGGGCGACCCGCATCGACAAGGCGCTGCCGACCTACTGAGCACCGCCCTCGCTCGTCGCGACGGGACCCGGCCCCCAGGGGGCCGGGTCCCGTTCGTTTCACTGGGGTCGTGGACCGCACCCAGGCCGAGCTGATCGAGCGACTGCAACGGGCCCAGGCCCAGTTCACCGACCGGGTGGACGCCGTGGAGGCCGGCGGCTGGGACGCCGTCGTGCTCCCGGGCTGGACCGTCGCCGACCTGGTCGCCCACGCCACCCGCCAGCAGTTGCTGGTGCCCGCCCTGCTCGCCGGGGCCACGGCGGCGGGGACCGCGCTGCCGGTCGGCACCGAGGAGCTGCTCGACGGCGACCCGCTGGGGTCGTGGGAGGACGCCGCGGACCACGCGCTCACCGCCGCGGCCCAGCCCGACGCGCTGGACGCGACGCTGGCCGACGGGGGCCCGGCCACCGACCTGCTCGTCGAGCTCACCACCGACCTCACCGTCCACGCCTGGGACGTCGCCCGGGCCACCGGCGGGGACACCGAGCTGGACGGCGAGCTGGTGTCGGCTGCGCTGCTGGTGAGCGAGCTGCGCGGGGTGCCCGACGGCCCGCCCGCGCATGCCGGTGAGCCAGTCGCCGTGCCGGCCGACGCCGACCCGCAGACCCGGCTGCTGGCCCGCTGGGGCCGCCGGGGCTGACCCCCTCGGACGGGTCGGGGCGGCGCGCGAGAGAGGTTGCGTGACGCGACGGGACCGCAGGTGGGCCCTACGCTGCGTGGCGGCACACGTCCCCAGCTGGAGGTCACACCCATGAGTCAGCCGCCCTTCGGCGACAACCCCCACGGCCGCCCGGCCGGTGGTCAGCCGCCCTACGGGCAGCCCGCTCCCGGTGGCGACCAGCCCACCGAGGTCTTCGGCCAGCAGGGCCCCGGTCAGCAGGGCCCGGGTCCGCAGGCACCCGGCCCGCAGGGCGGGTGGGGTCAGCAGCCGACCCAGCAGTTCGGCCAGCAGCCCGGCCAGTCCGGTCAGCCGGCCCCGGGCGGTCAGCCCCCGACCCAGCAGTTCGGCCAGCCCGTGGGCGGCTACGGCATGCCGGGCCAGCCCGGCCAGCCTGGACAGTTCGCGGCGCCCGGCTACGGCGGCCCCGGTGGACCCGCCGGGCCCGGCGGTCCTGGTGGTCCCTACGGCGGTGGACCCCAGGGCCCCGCTGGTGGTGGTGGCAAGCGGAACCTCGTCATCGCCGGCGTGGCCGGGCTGGTCGTGGTCATCGCGGTCGCGGCGCTGCTCTTCTTCACCCTCGGCGGTGACGACGACCCCACCCCGGTCGCCGACCCGACCACGTCCTCGGCCGGCACGACGAGCGCGTCGCCGTCCTCGGAGTCGTCGTCGAGCAGCTCGTCCTCGAGCTCCTCGGCGCCCACGTCGGACGGCGATGACGAGCTGATCGCCCAGCTGCCTCCGGACTTCTCCGACTGCGTCGCCGGTGACCTGCCCTCCGACGGTGCCACCGCGGCCGCCGACTGCGGCCCGGCCGACACCCAGCCCGGCCCCTCGGGGGCGAGCTTCTACCTGTACCCGGACCAGGGCACCCTGGACTCGGTGTTCCAGGCCGACGCCTCCGGCCAGGGCCTGCAGCCGATCGCCGACGGCCAGGACTGCACCACCACGACCGGCAGCGGCACCTGGGTGCGCGGCACCGTCCCCGGTGGGCAGATCGCCTGCGGCATCGCCGACAACGGCAGCGTCTACCTGATCTGGACCGACGACGAGTTCCTGGTCGAGGGCCTGGTCCAGACCCCGGGCACCTCGCAGACCGAGGTCGCCGACCTCTACAACTGGTGGCTGGAGAACAGCGACTACGTCGGGTGACCCGGTGACCGGCCCGTCGGCGGACGTCGACGAGGCGGTCTTCGACGCGGTCGAGGCGATCCCGCCCGGTCGGGTCAGCACGTACGGCGCCATCGGGCGGCTCGTCGGGGTGGGTCCCCGGCGGGTCGCCCGCGCGCTGTCCCAGGGCGGTGCGGCCGTGCCCTGGTACCGGGTCGTGCGGGCCGACGGCACCGCGGCGGAGCCGGTCCGGGTCCGTCAGCTGGAGCTGCTGGCATCCGAGGGCGTGCCGGTGCGCGGGAACCGGGTGGACCTGGCTGCGGTGGGTTGGCCCGACCCGGGACGACCTGCTGTGACACCGGACTGTCGGTGGCGCGTGGTCTGATCGACGACATGGCAGCAGGGGGCACGACGACGACGGCGGCACCGACCTACCGGTTGGTGCGTGCGCCGGCGCCCGCTGCAGCCCGCCCGGTGCTGGACCCCACCCAGCAGGCGGTGGTCGACCACGCCGGGGGGCCGCTGCTGGTGCTGGCCGGCCCGGGCACCGGCAAGACGACGACCGTGGTCGAGGCCGTCGCCGCCCGGATCGAGGCCGGGCTGGACCCCGAACGCGTGCTGGTCCTGACCTTCAGCCGCAAGGCCGCCGCCGAGCTGCGCACCCGGATCACCGCCAGGGTGGGACGCACCATCCGCGAGCCCGTGGCCCGCACCTTCCACTCCTACGCCTTCGGCGTGCTGCACCGGGCGGCGGCGCTGCGCGGGGACCCGCCGCCGCGGTTGCTGACCTCCGCCGAGCAGGACCTCACCGTGCGTCGCCTGCTGGCCGGGGACGCCGAGGACGACGGGGTCCGCTGGCCCGAGGACCTGGCTCCGGCCCTGGGCACCGCGGGGTTCCGCCGTGAGCTGCGTGAGCTCGTGCTGCGGGCGACCGAGCGGGGGGTGGGTCCCGAGCGGCTGGCCCAGCTGGGTCGGGATGGCGACCGCCCGCACTGGGTGGCCGCGGCCCGCTTCGCCCGCCAGTACGACGACGTCACGTTCCTGGAGACGGCCTTCGGCGGGTCGGGCAGCGGCTACGACCCCGCGGAGCTCGTGCGTGAGGCCATCGAGGAGCTGCGCTCGGACGACGCGCTGCTGCGGGCCGAGCAGGAGCGGGCGAGCTGGCTCTTCGTCGACGAGTACCAGGACACCGACCCGGCGCAGGTCGAGCTGCTGCGGCTGTTGTCCGGCGGCGGCCGGGACCTGGTCGTCGTCGGCGACCCGGACCAGGCCATCTACGCCTTCCGCGGGTCCGAGCCGCGCGGGATCGCCGAGTTCACCGACCGGTTCCGGCACGCCGACGGCCGGCCGGCCCAGCGGCTCTCCCTGGGGGTCTGCCGCCGGTCCGGTGCCGAGCTGCTCGCCGTCAGCCGGCGGGTCGCCGAGGGGCTGCCCGGGCCCTGGGAGCACCGCCGGCTCGCCGCGGGGGACGCGACCGCCCCCGGCGCCGCCGAGGTGCACGTCTTCGACACCCCCGCCGTGGAGGCAGCCCACGTCGCGGACACCCTGCGCCGAGCCCACCTGTTGGACGGGGTGCCGTGGTCGGGGATGGCCGTGGTGGTCCGCAGCTCGGTGGCCCTCGGTCCCCTCCGGCGCGCGCTGACCCAGTCCGGGGTCCCGGTCGCGGTCTCCGCGGACGACCTGGCGCTGGCCCAGCAGCCGGCCGTGGAGCCGCTGCTCGCCGTGCTGCGGGCACTGCTCCCGGCCGGCCGGGACCAGGCCCGGCCGGTCGCGGCCGCGCCCGACGGCACCGAGGTCCCCGACGCGGCCCCCGACGCCGGTGGCCCTGTCGTGAGGGAGACCGGGCCGACCGAGACCGGGCTGACCGAGACCGGGGCCGAGGCACTGCTGGCCTCCCCGCTGGGCGGGGCCACCGTGCTGGACCTGCGCCGGTTGCGCCGGGCCGCCCGCCGCGAGCTGGTCGCCCGGGGGGTCGACCCCGCCGAGCGGGGTGCCCCGCTGGCCGACCTGCTGGCCGATGCCACGCTGCTGGACGCGCTGCCCGAGCCGGTGGCCCGACCGGCGCTGCGGGTCGCCCGGGTGCTGGCCGCCGGCCGGGTCGCCCTGCTGCGGGAGGGCTCGGCAGAGGACGTGCTGTGGGCGGTCTGGCAAGCCAGCGGGCTGGGACCGAGGTGGGCCGCCGCGAGCGCCGCCGGCGGTCCGCCCGGTGCGGTCGCCGACCGGGACCTGGACGCCGCCGTGGCGCTCTTCGACGCGGTGGCGGCGTTCGTGGACCGGCTGCCCGGCGCCACCGTCGCCGACTTCGTCGACCACTTCGGTGCCCAGGAGCTCCCCGGGGACGGCGGTGCCGCCCGCGCACCGGCGGGGGAGACCGTCCGGCTGCTCACCGCACACGCAGCCAAGGGCCTGGAGTGGGACCTGGTGTGCGTGGCCGGGGTGCAGGAGGGCGTGTGGCCCGACCTGCGCACCCGCGCCAGCCTGCTGGGCGCCGAGGACCTGGTCGAGGTCGTCGCCGGCACCGACGCCGCCAGCCTGGACCGGCGCACGCTGGCCCTGGCCGAGGAGCGGCGGCTGTTCTACGTCGCCGTCACCCGGGCCCGCCGGCGCCTGGTGGTGACGGCCGTCGACGGTGGCCTGGAGGGGGCCGACGCCGGCGCGAACGCCTCGCGCTTCCTCGACCTCGTCGTCCCGCCGCCGGTCGGGGAGGGCGGCGTGGCCGACGGCAGCCGACCGCACACCCCCCTGCCGCGCGCGCTGACGCTGCCGGCCCTGGTCGCAGAGCTGCGGCGGGCCCTGACCGACCCGCTGACCCCGGCGTCGCGCCGGTCCAGTGCGGCCGCGCTGCTGCGCCGGCTGGCCGAGGAGCGGGTGCCCGGGGCGGACCCGGCGTCCTGGTGGGGCCTGGCCCCGCTGTCCGACGACGCGCCGCTGGTCGACCCCGGTGAGGTCGTCCGGGTGCGGCCCTCGGCCATCGACACCTTCCAGCGCTGCCCGTTGCGGTGGGTGCTCGGCGCGGTCGGCGCCGAGGCGTCCCCGGAGACCACCCGCACGGTGGGGTCCGCGGTCCACGACGTCGCCCAGCAGGTCGCCGACGGGCTGCCGGCCGCGCAGGCGTCCGACGTCCTCTCCGGGGAGCTGGACCGGCTGGACCTGGGCCCGGGCTGGTTCGACCAGCGCCAGCGGGACCGGGCCCAGGAGATGCTGGCCAAGTTCCTGGCCTGGCACGCCCGCGGCGACCGCGAGCTGGTCGCCGCCGAGGAGGACTTCGACGTGACCGTGGGCCGGGCCCGGCTGCGCGGCCAGGTCGACCGGCTGGAGCGGGACGGGGCCGGGCGCCTGGTCGTCGTGGACCTCAAGACCGGCAAGACCGCGCCGCGCACCGTGGAGGAGCACGGGCAGCTGGCCGCCTACCAGGTCGCCGTCGCCGAGGGCGCGTTCGCCCAGCACGGCACGGTGCCCGGTGGAGCCTCCCTGCTGCAGGTCGGCGGGTCCCAGAAGGCGGCCAAGGAGCACGTGCAGTCCCCGCTGCCCGAGGACGTCGACCCGCGTACGACCTGGGCGGGGGAGCTGGTCGCCGGGGTCGGCGACGGCATGGGGGCGAGCACCTTCGAGGCCCGCACCGACACCGACTGCGAGCGCTGCTCCTTCCGGCGCAGCTGCCCGGTCCAGGAGTCCGGCCGGCAGGTGACCCGGTGACCCCCCGCAACGGTGCTGTCGACGGGCAGCTGTCCTTCGACCTGCCCGGGGCGGCGCCCGCCCGGGTCGCCGAGGTGCCCGAGCTGCTCGACCCGGCCGAGGTGGCCCGGCGGTGCGGGCTGTCCTACCCGCCCTCGCCCGAGCAGGCCGCCGTCGTCCAGGCCCCGGTGGACCGGCCGATGGTCGTGGTGGCCGGCGCCGGGTCGGGCAAGACCGAGACGATGGCCGCCCGGGTCGCCTGGCTGGTGGCCAACCAGCTCGTCGCCCCCGAGGCGGTCCTGGGGCTCACCTTCACCCGCAAGGCCGCCAGCGAGCTCGGCGCCCGCATCCGGCTGCGGCTGACCGCGCTGGCCGAGCACCCCGACACCGACCCGGGGCTGCGCGAGCGGCTGGGCGTGGCCACGCCCACGGTCGCGACCTACCACGGGTACGCCGCCGGGATCGTCGCCGAGCACGGCCTGCGGATCGGCGTCGAGCCCGGTGCCGGGGTGCTCGGCCCGGCCATGTGCTGGGGGCAGGCCGCGACGGCGGTGGCTGCCCACACCGGGGACATGAGCGACGTGGCACTGGGTCTGGTCACCACCACCGAGGACGTCCTGCAGCTGGCCGCCGAGCTGGGGGAGCACGACGTGAGCCCCGACCGGCTGCGTGCCTGGACGGCGCAGCTGGAGCACCAGGTCCGGTCCTACCCGGACGCGCCGCGGAAGAAGGGCGCCTACGCCGACGTGCTCAAGGTGCTGGGCCGGCAGCGTGCCCGGGTCGCACTGCTGCCCGTGGTCGAGGCCTACGAGGCGCGCAAGCGGGCCGCCGGGGCCATCGACTACGCCGACCAGGTCGCCCACGCGGCCCGCGCGGCGACCAGCTCGCCGGAGGTCGGCCGCCGGGAACGGGCCCGCTGGCGGGTGGTGCTGCTCGACGAGTACCAGGACACCTCGGTGGGCCAGCTCCGGATGCTCGAGGCCCTCTTCGGCGGGGACGCCCACCACCCGGTGCTGGCCGTCGGTGACCCCCGGCAGTCCATCTACGGCTGGCGGGGGGCCTCCTCGGGGACCATCGAGCGGTTCCCGCGCACCTTCCCCGGCGCCCCCGACCGGCGCGCCGAGCGGCTCACCCTGTCCACCAGCTGGCGCAACGACGAGGCCGTGCTGGCGATCGCCAACCGGGTCGCCGGCGACCTGCCCCAGCCCGAGCACGCCGACCCGCTGCCCGACCTGACCGCCGCGCCGACGGCCGGACCGGGCCGGGTGCACGTGGGCCTCTACGAGACGATCGCGGCGGAGACCGCGGCGCTCGCCGACCGGCTGGCCGCCGAGTGGCACGGTCCGGCCGCGGCCGGTGACCGCCCGGAGGGGGTACAGGCGACGGCGCACCGCCGTCCGACCATCGCCGTGCTGGCCCGCCGCAGGGCCCAGCTGCCCGGCATCGCGGCCGCGCTCCGCGAGCGGGGGCTGCCGGTCGAGGTGGTGGGGCTCGGTGGGCTGCTCGACGTCCCCGAGGTCTCCGACGTCGTCGCCACCCTGACCGTGCTCGTCGACCCCACCGCCGGGGACTCCCTGGGCCGGCTGCTGACCGGTGCCCGGTGGCGGATCGGGCCCCGGGACCTCGCCGCCCTCGAGGCCCGCGCCCGGCAGCTGGTCCGCGAACGCCGGCCGGAGCCCCTGGCCGGGGGAGCCGACGGGCCGGTCCTCGAGGGTCCGGTGGTGGAGCTCGCCCCCGAGCGGGGCAGCATCGTGGAGGCCCTCGACGACCTCGGCCGCCCCGACACCTACTCGGCCGACGGCCACCGCAGGCTCCGCCGTCTCGGCGCGGAGCTGGGTCAGTTGCGCACCCGGCTGGGTGAGCCGCTCCCGGACCTGGTGGACGAGGTGGTCCGCACGCTGGGTCTGGAGACCGAGCTGGCCAGCCACCCCGACGCCAGTCCCGGCGGCGCCCGCACCCACCTGGACGCGCTGCACACCGTGGCCGCCCAGTTCGCCGACCTGGCCGAGCTGCCCTCCCTGCCGGCCTTCCTCGGCTACCTCTCCGACGCCGAGGTCCGCGAGCGCGGTCTGGAGCCCGGCGAGGTGGCGGTCAACCCCGAGGCGGTCCAGCTGCTCACCGGGCACTCGGCCAAGGGCCTGGAGTGGGACGTCGTCGCGGTGCCCGGGATGACCGTCGGGCAGTTCCCCAGCAAGTCCGACACGTCGGACTCCTGGATCAACGACCCGGGCGCCGTGCCCGTCGACCTGCGGCTCACCGACCGGGAGGACCTGCCCCGGCTGCACCTGCCGGTGCCCGGCTCCGGGGACCAGTCCGTCGTCCGCGACGCCTTGGGCGAGTACGTGGCGCAGTGGAAGGAGTTCGGGCTCTCCGAGGAGGTCCGGCTGGGCTACGTGGCGGTCACCCGGGCCAAGCGCCTGCTGCTGTGCTCGGGCAGCTGGTGGCGGGACGGGGTCAAGCCCAACGGCCCCTCCACCCTGCTGCAGGCCGTGCGGGAGGCCGTCGAGGTGCTGGCCGACAGCGGCCGGGGCGTCGTCGACGTGTGGGAGCCCGCGCCGCCGGAGGACGCCGCCAACCCGGCCCTGGCCGAGTGGCCGGTCGGGGTGTGGCCCGCCGACCCGCTGTCGGCCAACCGCCGACGGGCGCTGACCGCGGCGGCCGAGCTGGTGACCGCCACCCGGGCGCACCCGCTGGGCGAGCCGGGCCTGGGCGCGGTCGAGGACCCGGTGGTCACCGACTGGGTCCGCGACGCCGAGCTGCTGCTGCGGGAGCGGGCCGAGTCCGGCCGCGGCGCCACCGAGGTGGCGCTGCCGGCGCACCTGTCGGTGTCGGCGCTGGTGTCCCTGCGCCGGGACCCCGCCGAGCTCGCCCGCCGGCTGCGCCGTCCGATGCCGGCGGCCCCGGCACCGCTGGCCCGCCGGGGCACCGCGTTCCACCTGTGGCTGGAGCAACGGTTCGGTGCGTCCCGGCTGATCGACCTCGACGAGCTCCCCGGCTCCGGGGACGCCGCGGCCGCCCCCGACGAGACGCTCACCGCGCTGCAGGAGGCGTTCCTGGCCAGCCCCTGGGCCGACCGGCAGCCGGTCGACGTCGAGGCCCCCTTCGAGACCCCGCTGGGCCCACTGACCCTGCGCGGCCGCATCGACGCCGTCTTCGCCGACGGCCACGGCGGCTACGAGGTGGTCGACTGGAAGACCGGACCGGTCCCCGGTCCCACCGAGCTGGCCGCGGCGAGCGTGCAGCTGGCCGCCTACCGGCTGGGCTGGTCGCGGCTGGTCGGCCTGCCGGTGGACCGGGTCAGCGCCGGGTTCCACCACGTGCCGGCCGGGGTCACGCTGCGTCCGGTCGACCTGCTCGACGAGGCCGGCCTGCTGGCCCTGGTCGAGGGTGCCGACGACGGACCGGCAGAGCCGGCGCGGTGAGCGCAGGCCAGCGGCTCAGGCCGGGCGGCTCAGGCCGGGCGGCTCAGGCCGGGGCACTCAGGCCGGGGCGCTCAGGCCGGCGTGCCCGCCACCCGCTCCAGCACGGCCCGGGCCAGGTCCTCCGGGGCGTGCTCGGGCACCCAGTGCGACACCCCGGGGAGCTCCACGAACCGGTAGTCGCCGGTGACCTGGTCGGCGCAGGCCTCGGCCGCGGTGCGCCCGATGGCGACGTCGGCGTCGCTCCACACGTAGGTGGTGGGCACGCCGACCGGGTCCACCGGGGTGCCCGAGCTCATCTGCCGGTACCAGTCCAGCGCCGCGGTGAGCGCCCCCGGCGCGGACAGGTGGGCCACGTAGGCCCCGACCGCCTCGGGGTCCACGCCCTCCAGCAGCCGGCGCAGGCGGCGGGCGTCGTCCTCGAGCAGCACCCGCTCGGCCTTGCCCTCCTGCCAGAAGAGCTTGATGTAGGCCGACCGTTCCTTCTGCTCCGGGTCGGCGCGGTAGGCCAGCGTGTAGGCCGTGGGGTGCGGCACCGAGACCGCGGTGAGCGTGCGCACCCGGTCGGGGTGCCAGCCGGCCAGCGCCCAGGCGACGTTGGCGCCCCAGTCGTGCCCGACGACGTCGGCGACCGGCACGTCCAGCGCCGTCATCAGGTCGGCGGTGACCTGCGCCAGGGAGGTGAGGGCGTAGGCCTCGGACTCCTGGGGGCGTGCGCCGGGGGAGTAGCCCAGCTGGTCGGGGGCGTAGGTCCGCAACCCGGCCCGGGCCAGCAGCGGGGTGACGGCCGCCCAGCTCAGCGAGGTCTGCGGGAAGCCGTGCAGCAGGAGCACCGGCCGACCGTCCGGGGGACCGTCGGTCCGCACGTCGAAGGTCAGGTCGCCGACGTCCACCTGCAGCTGTCCGGGGGGCATGGCGCCGAACGTAGCCCGGCCGTGTCGCACCGGCGCGTTACGGTCGCGGCGTGAGCAGCAACGCCGAACGCGACTTCGTCACCGCCCACCTCGAGGACCTGCACGCCGACCTCGACGCCTGGTTGCGGATCCCCTCGATCTCGGCCGACCCGGCACGGGCCGCCGACGTGGACGCCAGTGCCCGCTGGCTGGCCGAGGCCCTGCGGCGGACCGGCTTCCCCACCGTCGAGGTGTGGGAGACCGCCGGGGCCCCCGCCGTCTACGCCGAGTGGCCCTCCGCGGACGCCGGTGCGCCCGTCGCGCTGGTCTACGGCCACCACGACGTGCAGCCCGTCGACCCGGAGGAGGCCTGGACGCACCCGCCCTTCGAGCCCACCCGGGTGGAGACCCCGGCCGGCCCCGAGCTGCACGCCCGCGGCGCGATCGACGACAAGGGCAACGTCGCCTTCCACCTGCTGGGCATCCGCGCCCACCTGGCCGCCACCGGCCGGGACACCCCCGCCGTCACCGTGAAGCTGCTGGTGGAGGGCGAGGAGGAGTCCGGTTCGCCGCACTTCGTCGAGCTGCTGCGCGAGCGCCGGGACCGGCTGGACTGCGACGTCGTCGTGGTCAGCGACACCGGCATGGCCGCCCCCGACGTGCCCAGCGCCGTCACCGCGATGCGCGGGCTGGCCGACGCCGAGATCACCCTGCGCGGCCCCGGCGTCGACCTGCACTCGGGCTCGTTCGGCGGCGCCGTCCCCAACCCGCTGCACGCGATGGCCACGCTGCTGGCCAGCCTGCACGACGACACCGGCCGGGTCACCCTGCCCGGGTTCTACGACAGGGTGCGCCCGCTGACCGACCGGGAGCGCGAGCTGATGGGCCGGGTGCCCTTCGACGAGGCCGCCTGGCTGGCCGGTCCCGCAGCATCCCGCGCGGCCACCGGCGAGGCCGGGTTCTCCACGCTGGAGCGGGTCGGGGCCCGGCCCACGGCCGAGGTGAACGGCATGTGGGGCGGCTACACCGGCCCCGGCCACAAGACGATCGTCCCCGCGGAGGCACACGCCAAGGTCACCTTCCGCCTCGTCGCCGACCAGGTGCCCGCCGACCTCGCCGAGCAGGTCCGGGCCTGGGTGCAGGCCAACACCCCCGAGGGCATCGAGGCCGACGTGCACGTCCCGGCCGGCGGCGTCAGCCCCTGCGCCAGCGACCTGGACCACCCGGCCATGGACGCCCTGCTGCGCTCCATCGGCCAGGCCTTCGACGTCCCCGCGGACGACGTCCTCTTCACCCGTGAGGGCGGCAGCGGACCCGAGGCCGACCTGGTGGCCGCGCTGGGCGCCCCGCTGCTCTTCCTGGGCGTCGGCCTCCCCACCGACCGCATCCACTCCCCGAACGAGCGGGTCCTGCTGCCCATGCTGTACCGCGGGGCCGAGGCGACCGCGCACCTGTGGCGCGAGCTGGCCACCATCCCGCTGCCGGCCCGCTGACGACCGTGGAGCAGGGTGCGCAGTTCGGTCCCTACCGGGTGCTCGGGGTGCTCGGGCGGGGCGGCATGGGGGAGGTGCTCCGGGCGCACGACGCCGAGCACGAACGGGACGTCGCGCTCAAGGTGCTGCACCCGCAGTGGGCCAGCGACGAGTCCTACCGCGAGCGCTTCCGGCGCGAGGCCCGGGTCGCCGCCCGGCTGCGCGAGCCGCACGTCGTCCCGATCCACCGCTACGGGGAGATCGACGGGCGGCTGTTCCTGGACATGCGGCTGGTCGAGGGCGAGGACCTCGCCTCGCTGCTGCGCCGCACCGGGCCGCTGGAGCCCGCCCGCGCCGTCGACGTCGTCGGTCAGGTGGCCCGGGCGCTGGACGCCGCGCACGCCGACGGCCTGGTGCACCGGGACGTCAAGCCCTCCAACATCCTGCTCGTGGCCCGCCCGGACGGCCGGGACCTGGCCGGCTCCGCCCCCGGGGACGACTTCGTCTACCTCGTCGACTTCGGCATCGCCCGCACCGTCGACAGCTCCACCGGGCCCTCGCTGACCGCCACCGGGCTCACCGTCGGCAGCACCGAGTACATGGCCCCCGAGCGCTTCCTGGGCAGCCAGCTCGGTGCCGGGGCCGACGTCTACTCCCTGGCCTGCGTGCTCTTCGAGGCGCTCACCGGCGAGCGGCCCTTCCCCGCCGCCGACGCGGCCAGCCAGATGTACGCCCACGTCAACACCCCGCCACCGCTGGTGAGCTCGCTGCGCCCGGGTGTCCCCGACCTGCTCGACGGCATCGTCGCCCGCGGGCTGGCCAAGGACCCCGGCGAACGCTGGACGTCGGCCGGCGGGATGGCCGCCGCCGCCCGGGCCGCGCTGAGCGTGAGCGGCGTCGAGGTGCCCCGCCCCGCCGAGGCACCCCCCGGCGGGCCGATCGAGGGCACCGCTCCCACGACGATCGGGCTCACCGGCGGTCCCGGCGACCGTCCCGACACCCGGGTCCGGCCGCTGCCCGGGGCGACCGCCGTCGGACCGCCGCCGGGTGGGCAGAGCGCGCCGCAACCGCCCGCCGGTCCGCCGCCCTTCCCGGGTGCACCACCGTGGGCCGGCGGGGGAGGGCCGGGGGCCGCACCCCGGCCGGCCCGCCGGACGCCCTGGGCGTGGGTCGCGGTGGCCGTCGTCGCCCTGCTGGCCGCGGTCGCCCTGGCCGTGCTGCTGGTGGTCACCGACCGCCGCGCCGACGAGGCCCGCTCGGCAGCCGACCGCGCGCAGCTGCAGCTGCTGGAGGTCGGGCTGCCGGCCGACGTCGACGCGGGGGACTGCCCGGCCACCGGCGGCACCGACGGGGCGCTGCTGGCCCTGGACTGCGGCAGCAGCGACACCGAGGACGGGCCCACCTCGCAGACCTACCAGCTGCTCGCCTCGCCCGCGGCGGCCGCAGCGGAGTTCGAGGCCGACGTCGCCCGGCGCGAGCTGCCCCAGCTGGACGGCGACGACGACTTCGCCTGCAGCAGCTCCGACGGCGACCAGGGCTGGGTGCGGCTGCTCGACTACGACGACCAGCCCATCGGTCGGTTGTCCTGCTCGGTGGAGGAGGACCGGGACACCGTCGTCAGCTGGACCTGGGACGACCGACCCGGCTTCTCCACGGTGAGCCTGCGCGGCGGGGACACCGACGGGGTGACGCGGCTGATGTCCTGGTACCGCGACAACGCCGACCGGGCCGAGCTGTGACGTCCGGCGGGTCCGGCGTCGCACCGGGCTGGTACCCCGACCCCGACGGCGGTCCCGGCCTGGTCCGCTGGTGGGACGGCGCCACCTGGTCCGACGTCACCACCCCGGCCGGGCCGGGTGTGGCGGTGGGCACCGCGTTCGGCCCCGGGCCGCAGCGGGCCGCCCCGGCTCCGGTCTGGACGCCGGCGCCACGGTCCTCCACGGGGCGGACGCTCGCGATCGTGCTGGGCGCGGTGGCCACCGTCGTCCTGCTGGTCGTCGTGGTCGTGCTGGTCGGGCGGGGCGCCGGCGGGGGAGGGGTCGCCCAGCCCACCGCCGGTCTGGGCGGTGGCCCCACCGCGACCGGTCCGACCTTCGCCCCGGGCACCGTGCAGATCGTCGACCCCGACGCCGGCATCGCCTACCCCTTCCTCGGCGAGGGCTGGTACGAGTACGTGATGGGCGTGCCGCTGGAGACCACGGCGGTGCGCGGGCAGTACTTCGTCACCCAGGACAGCGTCCCCAGCGGTGACCAGTTCATCGCCCAGATCACCTCGGGACCGGTCGCCGCCGGGTACGGCTGGGCCGGTCCCGGCTCGCTGGCCGTGACCACCCAGGCGGTGGCCGACAGCGCCCGCGGCAACTACTACCCGGCGCCCAACGAGATCGAGGTGCTCCGCGACGAGGACCTCACCGTCGACGGCGCCCCCGCCCACCTGTACGAGTTCGTGCTCAGCTGGGACGTCGAGGGCTACGAGGCCAGCGGCGAGCGCGCCGCGATGCTGGTCGTGGACACCGGCCGCCCCGCGCCCGCGCTGCTGTACCTGTCCATCCCCAACACCCACGCCGAGCTCTACGGCGTCATCGACCGGGTCGTCGGCGCGGTCGACGTCCTCTGACACCGGTGTCCGACGGGCGGGCAGCAGCTGTCGTACCCCGCGACTAGGGTCGGGACGTGACCTCAGCCGGTGCCGATCTGACCCTGCGGCACCCGGTGGAGCGGTTCACGCTCGACAACGGGCTGCGCGTCGTCCTCGCCCCCGACCGGAGCGTGCCGGTCGTCGCGGTCAGCGTCTTCTACGACGTCGGGATGCGCTCGGAGCCCGAGGGCCGCACCGGCTTCGCGCACCTGTTCGAGCACGTCATGTTCCAGGGGTCGGCGAACGTGCCGAAGATGGAGCACGCCCGCCTGGTGCAGGCCGCCGGCGGCTCCTTCAACGGGTCCACCCACCAGGACTACACGAACTACTACGAGGCACTGCCCGCCGAGGCCCTCGAGCGCGCGCTGTTCCTCGAGGCCGACCGGATGGCCGCCCCGGCGATCACCGAGGAGAACCTCCGCAACCAGATCGACGTGGTGAAGGAGGAGATCCGGGTCAACGTGCTCAACCGGCCCTACGGCGCCTTCCCGTGGCTGCAGCTGCCGCAGATCGCCTTCGAGTCCTTCGCCAACACCCACGACGGGTACGGCTCCTTCGTCGACCTGGAGTCCTCCACCGTCGAGGACGCGCAGGACTTCTTCCACCGCTACTACGCCCCGGCCAACGCGGTGCTGTGCCTGGGCGGTGACCTCGACGTCGCCGAGACCGAGCGGCTGGTGCGCCGCTGGTTCGACCCGGTGGCCGCCCGCCCGGCCCCGCCCACGCCCTACACCGGGGAGCCCTCGCCGACCGGGCCGCGGCACGGCGTGGTCGTCGACCGGCTCGCCCCGGCCCCCGCGGTCGCCGTCGCCTGGCGGGTGCCCGACCCGGTCGGGGACCTGGACACCTACCTGGGCACGGTGCTGCTGTCCGAGCTGCTCAGCGAGGGCGACGCCTCCCGGCTGGAGCTGCGGCTGGTGCACCGCGACCACCTGGCCGTCGCCCAGTCCTCCTACGTGGGCCTGTTCGGGGACCCCTTCGACGTCCGGGACGCCACCACGCTCACCACCCAGGTGCACCACCCGGCCGACGTCACCCCCGAGCGGGTGCTGGCCGCGGTGCACGAGGAGGTCGAGAAGATCGCCGTCGACGGCGTCGGGCGCGAGGAGCTGACCCGGGTCCAGGCCCGCACCAGCGCCCAGCTGCTCCGGCAGGCCGACTCCGTGCTCGGCCGCACCCTGGGCTTCGCCTCCGCCGAGCTGGTGCACGGCCGGGCCGAGCTCGCCGGCGAGCTGGCCGCCCGGCTGGCCGCCGTCACCCCCGAGGCCGTCCAGCTCGCCGCCCGCGGGCTGCGCCCGGACACCGCCGCCGTGCTCGAGCTGCGGACCGGGGACGGCGCCGCGTGACCCGCACCCACCCCACCGGAGGACACCTGTGAGCGCGCCCGTGCTCGACCTCTCCCTCGTCCCGCCGCTGGGCGAGCCCCGCCCGCAGCCGGTCCCGCAGGTGCACGAGACGACGCTGCCCAACGGGCTCCGCGTCGCCGTCGTGCCCCGCGCTGGCGTCCCGCTGGTCGAGCTGCGGCTGCGCATCCCGTTCGCGGCCACCACCGCGCGGGCCGCCGGCACCCACGTGGCCCGCACCTCGGTGCTGTCCGGCGCGGTGCTGCTGGGCACCGCCGCCCACGACCAGGTGCAGATCGCCCAGCTGCTGCAGGCCGAGGGCGCCGAGCTGTCGGTCTCCTCCGACCCCGACCGCCTCCTGCTGGGGACGACGATGCTCCCGGCCGGCCTGCCGGCTGTGCTCGGCGTCCTGGCCGAGCTGCTGACCCGGGCCACGTACCCCGAGGCCCAGGTCGCTGCTGAGCGCGCCCGGGTGGTCGAGCGGATCGGCATCGCGAAGTCCCAGCCAGGCGTCGTCGCCCGCACGGCCCTGGCCACCCGCCGGCACGGCGTGCACCCCTACGCGGTGCAGCTGCCCGACCCGGCGCTGGTCTCCGCCGTCACCCCGGCCGCGCTGCGCAAGCTGCACCGCGAGCGGCTGCTGCCCGCGGGCAGCACGCTGACCCTGGTCGGCGACGTCGACCCGGCGAGTGCCGTCGAGGCGGTCGCACACGCCCTCGGCGAGTGGACCGGTACTGCCGGGCAGACCGGGGTCCCGCCGCTCACCGAGCTGCGGGTGGGCCCGCTGCAGCTGGTGGACCGACCCGGCGCCGTGCAGTCCAACATCCGCCTCGGCGGTCCGGCACCCGGCCGCACCGACCCCGAGCTGCCCGCGCTGCGGCTGGCCAACATGGTCTACGGCGGGTACTTCTCCTCCCGGCTGGTGGAGAACATCCGCGAGCGCCGCGGGTACACCTACAGCCCGCGCAGCTCGGTCGACCACCTGGCGGCGGGGTCCTCCTTCGTCGTGGAGGCCGACGTCGCCACCGGCGTCACCGGGCCGGCGCTGCTGGAGACCACCTACGAGCTGGGCCGGATCGCACTGCTGCCGGTCACCGAGGCCGAGCTCGAGGGGGCCCGCCGCTACGTGCTGGGCACGATGGCCCTGGCCACCGCGACCCACGCGGGGCTGGCCAGCACGCTGTCGGCGCTGATCGGTGCCGGGCTGCCCGCGGAGTGGCTGGCCGAGCACCAGGCCGCGCTGGCCAGGGTCACCCTCGAGGAGGTCGCAGCCGCGGCCCGCCGCCACATGCACCCGGCCGGGCTGACCGCCGTGGTGGTCGGCGACGCCGAGCAGGTCGCCGAGCAGCTGCGCGCGCTGGGCCCGGTGGAGGTCACCGCCTCCGCCGTGCGCCCGACCACCACCACGCGCGCCACCACCACCGAGTCGACGGAGCCCTCGTGACCGTGCCCCCCGGCGGCAGCGACGCCGCGGACAACCCGACTCCCGCCCTGGGTGAGCACCCGCCGACCGAGACCCCGGCCGACGACGCCGTGTGGCTGACCTCGACCGGTTCCTCCGGCGCCGAGGGCCCGGTGCTGTCCCGGGTGGCGCACGACCGCGGGCACCTGGACCGGCTGCTGGACGACCCGGCCAAGGGCCGCCCGGTGCGGGTGCTGACCATCGACGAGAAGCGCCAGGTCCCGGTCCGGGAGGGCGCCGGGGGTCCCGAGCTGCTCTGGGACACCCAGCCGGAGTTCCCCACCGGCGGCATCTACCTCGGGGTCGCCGACGACGTGCCCTACGCCGTGGTCCGCGGGCCGCGTTCGCTGACCATCAGCGGCACCCCGGTGGACAGCTGGTCCGGGCTGCGCGAGGTCGGCTCCGACCTCGGCGACCGTGACGCGGGCCTGCTGGCCCAGGCCGTCGGCATCGTCGAGTGGCACGAGCGCAACCGGTTCAGCCCCTACACCGGCGCCGCCACCACCATCGAGAAGTCCGGCTGGACCCAGCGCGACCCCACCACCGGCCAGGAGGTCTTCCCGCGCACCGACCCCGCGGTGATCATGCTGGTCCACGACGGCGGTGACCGGTGCGTGCTGGGCCGCCAGGCCGTGTGGCCGGCCGGTCGGTTCTCCATCCTGGCCGGGTTCGTGGAGCCTGGGGAGTCCGCCGAGGCCGCGGTCGCCCGGGAGGTCGCCGAGGAGGTGGGGCTGGAGGTCACCGACGTCCGCTACGTCTCCAGCCAGCCCTGGCCCTTCCCGCAGTCGCTGATGCTGGGCTACGTCGCGCGCGCGGTCACCACCGACCTGCAGGTCGACCACGACGAGATCGAGGAGGCGCGCTGGTTCACCCGGGACGAGCTGCGCTCGGGTGCCGGCCCCGCGGCACTGCCGCCGCCGGTCTCGATCGCCCGCCACATCGTCGACCGCTGGGTGGCCGGCGAGTTCTCCTGAGCCGGCTTGTCCCGGGGCGCCCGGAGGGGTCGCTCAGGCGCTGAACCGGCCCTGGAGCACCAGGGCCGGGCGGTCGGCGTGGTCGGCCAGCACGACGGCGTCGGCCCACGCCGTGGGGTCCACCTCGTCGTCGTAGCGGTCGAAGGCGGGCAGCTCCCAGGCCTGCTCGGGCGGGGTCCGCCGCCGGCGCGCGGCCGCGCTCACCCGCAGGTGCACCACGACGTCGAAGGCCAGCCCCACGCCCTGCAGCAGCGACCCGGGCACGAGCACCACCCCGCGCGCGGGCACCCGGGCGGCCCGGGTGGCCCGGTCGCGCTCGGCGTCCCACAGGCGGGGGAGGACGTCACCGGGACCGCCGGGACCCACCCGGTCCAGCACCTCACGGGCCAGCGCCCGGGTGTCCAGCCAGTCGGTGTAGCGGGCGTCGGAGTCGGTCCGCCCGTGCTCCAGCCGGGTCGAGGCCGGCCGCAGGAAGCCCTCGGCCGGGACCACGGTGCACGGTCTGCCCAGCGCGGGCAGCCGTCCGGCGACGGCCTCGGCGAGGTCACGGGGTCTGGCCACGTCGGGACCGTCCAGGGCCACCCGCAGGGCCACCGCGCCGTCCTCGGCCGGGGTGTCGGCGAGCAGGACGGCGAGCCGGTCGGCCAGCGCGTCGGGGGTGAGCGGGAGCGGGTTGGTCAGCGCTCGCCCTCGGCGCCCACGTGCCGGCCGCGGTTGCGCTCCACCCGGCGGGACCGCCCGGACGGGGCCACGACGGCGTCACCGGGCAGTGGTGGGGCGGGCACGGCGGGAGCTGCGGTGAGGCTGTCGAGGACCTCGCGGGCCAGGTCGTGCACGGCGCGACCCTCGGAGCGGGCCTGCCGGCGCATCTCCTCGAAGGCCTCCCGCGGTGTGCTGCCGCTGCGGGCGGCCAGCACCCCGATGGCCCGCTCGGTGGAGACCCGGGTGGCCAGGGCGTGCTCCAGCTGGCCGACCGTCCGCCGCAACGCGGCGATCTGGGCGTCACGCGGGTCGGCGGCCTCGTCGTCGGTGCTCCCGCGAGCGGCGCGGCGGGCGTCCCGGCCGGGCTCGGGGGAGGCGCCGAGGTCCTCGGCGATCAGGTCGGCCAGGCTCATCGCCTCGACCAGGTCCGCGGTGTCCTCGGCGCCGGCCGGGGTCAGCACCGCCCAGCCGCGGGTCGTCCGGGTCACCACGAAGGCAGGCTCACCGGCCGCCGTCCGGACGACGTCGTCGCCGGGTGCCGGGTGCCGGCCGCCTGGTGTGGCGCCGGGCGTCGCGGGTGGTGCGGCGCCGGTCAGCTGGGGGTCGACCGGACTGCTCGCCACCACGTCCTCCTGGGGTCTCCGCGACCCGGGTGGCCGTGGGGGCACGGGTCCCCCACGGCCCGCACGGGGACGATCATCGCCCGCGGAGGGCCGTGGGTGCGGGATCACGCGCCGGACAGCCCCGACAACTGGGTCTTGACCTGGTCGATGCTCGGGTTGGTCAGGGCGCTGCCGTCGCGGAAGACCAGCGTGGGCACGGTCTGGTTGCCCCCGTTGGCCTTCATGACCAGCACGGCGGCGTCCTCGTCGGTCTCGATGTTGACCTCGGCGAACTCGATGCCCTCGCGCTGCATGAGCTTCTTGAGCCGCACGCAGTAGCCACACCAGGTGGTGGTGTACATCGTCACGGCTGCGGTCGCTGCGCTCACTGGGGGATCCTCCAACGTCGGTGCGGACGACGGCCACTCGGGGCCCTCGCGGGTGCGTGGTGACGCACCCATGCACCAACGTGCACCCCCGGGGGATGCTTCCCCGTCCTGTCGGACCCGACTGGGACACTGCGCACGTGGGTGGCGCAGGAGTGGTCGGGACCGACGAGCGGCAGGGGCCCACGGGCGCGGAGGCGGTCCTCGCGGGCCTGGACGAGCAGCAGCGGGCTGCGGCGGCCGCGGTGACCGGGCCGGTGTGCATCCTGGCCGGCGCCGGGACGGGCAAGACCCGCACGATCACCCACCGCATCGCCTACGGCGTGCACGCCGGGGTCTACGTGCCCGAGCAGGTGCTGGCCGTGACGTTCACCGCCCGGGCCGCCGGCGAGCTGCGTGGGCGGCTGTCGGCCCTGGGCGTGGGCGGTGTGCAGGCGCGGACCTTCCACGCCGCGGCGATGCGCCAGCTGCGCTACTTCGCCCCCCGCGTGCTCGGTGGCCCCATGCCCGAGCTGGTGGAGAACAAGCTGCGGCTGGTCGCCACGGCCGCCACCCGGCACAAGCTGTCCACCGACCGCACGGTGCTGCGTGACCTGGCGAGTGAGATCGAGTGGGCCAAGACCACGCTGGCCACCCCGGACGACTACCCGGCGCGGGCGAAGGCGGCCGGCCGCGAGGCGCCGTTCGAGCCGGCCGCGGTGGCCGCGGTCTACGCCAGCTACGAGTCGGCCAAGAGCCGGGACGGTGCGCTGGACTTCGAGGACCTGCTCCTGGTGACCGCCTACGCCCTGGAGGAGCACCGGGACGTCGCCCGGGAGGTGCGCGGCCAGTACCGGCACTTCGTCGTCGACGAGTACCAGGACGTCAACCCGCTGCAGCAGCGCCTGCTGGACGCCTGGCTGGGGGGCCGCGCCGAGCTGTGCGTCGTCGGCGACCCGCACCAGACCATCTACTCCTTCACCGGTGCCGACCCCGACCACCTGCTCGGCTTCGCCGACCGCTACCCCGACGCCGAGGTGGTGAAGCTGGAGCGCGACTACCGCTCCACCCCGGAGGTGGTCGGGCTGGCCAACCGGGTCATCGGCATGGCGCCGAAGCGGCGTGGCCTGCCCGGGCTCCGGCTGCTGGGCCAGCGTGCCGCCGGCCCGGAGCCGCGCTTCCTGGAGCACCCCGACGAGCCCACCGAGGCCGCCGCGGTCGCCGCCGCCTGCCGCGAGCTGGTCGACGGGGGACTGCCGGCCGCGGAGATCGCGGTGCTCTTCCGGATCAACGCCCAGTCCCAGGTGTACGAGTCCGCGCTGGCCGATGCCGGCGTGCCCTACGTGCTCAAGGGCGGCGAGCGGTTCTTCGAGCGGCCCGAGGTGCGCGAGGCGGTCCTGCTGCTGCGCGGTGCCGCCGCCGGCCGGGACGACGGCCCACTGGTCCCCACCGTGCGCGACGTGCTGGCCTCCACCGGCTGGGTGGAGCACCGCCCGCCGCCCGGCGGGGCCGCCCGGGACCGGTGGCAGTCGCTGTCGGCGCTGGTCGACCTGGCCGTGGACCTGGTCTCCGAGCAGCCCACCCTGGACCTGGCCGGCTTCGTCACGCACCTGGCCGAACGAGCCAACGCCCAGCACGCACCCACCGTCCAGGGCGTGACGCTGGCCTCGATGCACGCGGCCAAGGGCCTGGAGTGGGATGCCGTCTTCGTCGTCGGCCTGGTCGACGGGGTGCTGCCGATCGCCCAGTCGCTGGCCCGCCCGGAGGCCGTGGAGGAGGAGCGCCGGCTGCTCTACGTCGCGATCACCCGGGCCCGCGAGCAGCTGACGCTGTCCTGGTCCCTGGCCCGCAACCCGGGGGGACGGCGGTCCCGCCCGCGCAGCCGCTTCCTCACCGGCATCGCCCCGGAGCAGGTGTCGGCACGCCGGGACAAGCCGGTCCAGCGGGCCGTCGTCGCGCTGGAGGGCGCCGCGGGCGAGCTGCTGGAGCGGCTGAGGGCCTGGCGCGGGGAGACCGCGGCGGCGGCCTCCGTGCCGGCCTACGTGGTCTTCAACGACGCCACCCTGCAGGCCATCGCCGAGACCCGGCCCTCCTCCCTCACCGAGCTGGCCGCGCTGCCCGGGATCGGCAGCCGGAAGCTGGAGATGTACGGCCCGGACGTGCTCGCGGCGGTCGGCTCCGACGACTGAGGTCGGAGCCTCCGGAGAACACCGCGTTAATTGCGTTGACCCCCCTGCGGGGCGCCCCCTAACCTCCTGTCCACGCCCTCCGGTGACGGAGAGCACGCACCACCGTCCGAGCAGCACCCGCACCCGGGACCGGCCCACCGGCTGGTCCCCGAGCCCCGAGAGGAGGGGTCCCTGATGAACACGTCGACCGTGATGACGTCGCAGACCCCGTTCCAGGCCGGGGTCCTCGTCGTGCGTGGCGCCCGCGCTGCCCGCGGTGTCGTCAGCTGGTTCCTGCCCGGCACGGCATGCCCCGCAGTCCCCCACGTCGGGACCGGTCTGCCCGCTGCCCTCCGGCTGCGCCCCCTGGGTGTCCCGATGACCGGCCTGCCGATCGGCGTCGAGACCGCCGGCGAAGCCGCTGCCTACGACGCCACCAGCAACGCCACCACCAACACCACCCCGGGTGACCTGCCCCCGGGAGGACCGCCGAGCGACTAGCTCGGACGGCCCTCCCAGAGGCCGCGGAACCCGGAGCACCACCCGGGATCCGCGGCCTCTGTCGTTGCGCCAGAGCCGCCGATCCCACCGACCTCCCGGTCGGCGGGACCTCCGTCGACCGGACACGGCACGACGGAGACGAGGAGGAACGGCCGTGCAGCACACGATCGAGCGACCGGCGCCCAGGCTGCGCCCCGGGCTCGACGGACCGCACGCACCAGCCGACGGCAGGACCCCGGGTCCTGCTCACCGGGCCGATCGGACGGCACTGCCCTGCCGGGTCACCGACCCCGAGCTGTGGTTCGCCGAGGCACCGGCCCGGCTGGAGGAGGCCAAGGCGCTGTGCGCGGACTGCCCGCTCCGGGTGGCCTGCCTGGCGGGGGCCCTGGACCGGGGCGAGCCCTGGGGCGTCTGGGGCGGGGAGATCTTCGACCACGGGGTCGTCATCGCCCGCAAGCGCCCGCGGGGTCGTCCCCGCAAGGTGGCCGCGTGACCGACGCCGCCAGCACCCGCCCGGGGACCGGCACCACCGAGGACGTAGGACCGAGAGGAGGAGCCGTGGAGATCGACCGCACCGACCCCTGGGACGGCACGCTGTACCTGGCGCGCCGTCACCAGGCCGCGCTGTGGGCCGACGCCGACGCGGCGGCACGCGCCCGCCGCGTCGTCGCCGCCCGGCGCTGGGCCCGCCGGGCCGAGCGTGCGACCCGTCGCGCCGCGCGCGCCAGCGCGGCCGTCCGGTGAGCCCGTGGTGACCCGCCGGCCCCGGCGACACCGGCGCGCCGGAGGACTCCCGGCACGACCGGACCCGGCGAGACCGCGCCCGGCCCGGGAACGCAGCACGACCGGCACCCGGGACGACCACACGCGGCACCACCACACGCGGCACCACCACACGCGGCTCCACCCGTCGGCCACGACGGTGGGGCCGCGTGTGCCGTGTCCGCGGCCCACCGGTCGGGCACACTGCCGGGATGGCGGTCGAGGAGTCGACGTGTCGACTCTGCGGTGCACACGGCACCCGGGCCGAGGTGGCCCTGGGCTGGTCACGGGAGACCGACCGGGACGGCGTGGTCACGGCACTGTGCGCGGCCTGCGCCCGGCGGCACGTCCGCGAGATCGAGTGCCGGCTCGACCCGTGAGCAGGACCGGTCACCGAGGAGCCGGGGTGCTCACTCCCGGAAGCCGGGCAGCCACTCCTCGATGACGCTGCGGAAGTCGCCCTCGGCGTCGAGCTGGCACAGCACCCCGATGGAGCCGATCGTCACGCGGTGGATGAGCAGGTAGGACGGCGGCAGGTTGAGCTGGCGGCCCAGCCGGCTGACCTCGCTGCGCGGGTCGCCGACCCTGGTGGCCTGCTCCTGCATCCACGCCCGGGTGAACCGGAAGCGGTGGCTCCCGACCGGCTCGAGCAGGGGCAGCAGGTAGTCCAGGACGCTCTGCGCGTCGACGTCGACCCCGGGCCGGACGAACCCCTCGGCCCGCAGGTCGGCCAGCACCTCGTCGGCCTTGCCCTCCAGCGCCCAGCGGACCAGTCGACCGATCGGCTCGGGGTAGCCCTCGGGCAACCGGGCCACGGCGCCGAAGTCGATGACACCGAGCCGGCCGTCGTCCAGCAGCCGGTAGTTGCCCGGGTGCGGGTCGGCGTGCAGCAGCCCGGCGCGCGGGGGCCCGGAGAAGTGCAGCGTAGACATCAGCACGCCCGCGCGGTCGCGCTGCTCACGGGTGCCACCGTTGATGATCTTGGACAGCGGGGTGCCGTCCATCCACTCGGAGACGATCACCTTGGGGGCGCTGGCCACGATCCGCGGGACGGCGATCTGCTCGTCACCGGCGTAGGCGGCGGCGAAGGCGCGCTGCGCGTCGGCCTCCATGCCGTAGTCCAGTTCCTCGACCACCCGGGCCTTGAGCTCGGTGATGAGCGGCTTGACGTCCATCCCCGGGAACAGCACGCCGAACATCCGGGCGAAGCGGGAGAGCTGGTTCAGGTCGGCCATCAGCGCGGTGGCCGCACCCGGGTACTGGATCTTCACCGCGACGTCGCGGCCGTCGCGCCAGGTGGCCCGGTGGACCTGACCGATGCTCGCCGCGGCGGCCGGGGTGTCGTCGAAGTGGGCGAACCGGCTGCGCCAGCTGCCGCCCAGCTGCTGGGCGAGGACCGCGTGCACGGTCCGCACCGGCATCGGCGGGGCCTCCTCCTGGAGCTTGACCAGCGCCTCCCGGTAGGGGGCGGCCATCTCCTCGGGCACCGCGGCCTCGAAGACCGACAGCGTCTGGCCCAGCTTCATCGCCCCGCCCTTGAGCTGGCCGAGCACGGCGAACAGCTGCTCGGCGGTGCGCTGCTGCAGCTCGGCCGAGACCTCCTCGGCCGACTGGCCCGAGAGCCGCTTGCCGATGCCCAGCGTCGCCCGTCCCGCCGCACCCAGGGGCAGCGAGGCCAGTCGAGCGGTCCGCGACACCGAGCCGCGTGGGATTCCCCGTCCGGTGTCCGTCACGCCCCCAGTGTCCCTGTTCTGCACGTCCGGTGTCGGGTGCGTGCGGTCCGGCGGTGCCGGGGGGGCGCCCGGTCACCGCCGCGCGGGCCGGCACGGGCAGTCCGGGTGCGGGGGCCAGGCGCGGCGGTGGGGGAGCAGGTCGGGGGCGTGCAGCTCCAGGACGGCGTCCACCACGACCGGGCCGGGCTCGCCGTCCAGGTGGGCGAGGACCTGACCCGCCGCGGTCAGCGCCGTCGCCAGGCAGGCCGCGCTGGACCCGCTGCCCGGGGACGGTGACCGGTCCGGGCCGGCGGCGGGCCCCTCGCGGAGCTGGGCGGACACCCGGGACCAGGCCGGGTCCTCGTCCCGCCGGGTGGCCTCCGCGCACCGCAGGCAGCCGGTCAGGCCGGGCACGACGAGCGGGCCCACCACGCCGGTCTCCCCGCGCACCGTCGCGACCAGGTGGGCCACCCCGTCGCGCTGCAGCACCCCGTGCAGCGGGTCCAGGGCGGCCCACGGGTGGCACAGCACCACCAGGTCCGGCACCCGCCCGGCGGGCGGGGGGCGCAGGTCGGCGTGCGGTGCCACCCGCCGGACGGCGTCGGCGGCCGCCAGGGCCCGCGGGCGGCCCTCGTCGGCGGCGCCCAGCCCGCCGACCCCCGCGTCCTCGGCACGCACGGTGCCCCGGTCGCGCACGTGCACGCGGCCGACGCCGGCCGCGGCGAGCAGGCCGGCCAGCGGGACGCCGACCCGGGTCGCGCCCTCGACGACCACGACGGCGCCCGCGCGGTCACGCCACCGGCCGCCACCCCGGGACGCCAGTGCCGTCGGCAGCTCGAGCAGGGCACGGGCCCGGTCGGCGGGACCGGGTGCGGCGGCGAGGAGGTCGGCGGGGGACACCTCGGTGGTGAGTCCCGCGGCCCGCAGCTCGTGCAGGACGTCGTGCACCAGGTCGGCGGGCAGCCCCTCGGCCAGCGCCCCGGCGTGCACCGCGCGGACCGTCCGCGACCCGTCCAGGGAGCGCAGCAGCCGGGACAGCCCGGCGCTCGTGCCGGGGTCGACCGGGCCGACCCGCAGGCCCGGCCCGCCGTCCGCGCCGCCCACCTGCAGGCAGTCGCCGTCCAGCCGCAGCAGGGGGGTGGTCGGCGGCAGGAGAGGGTGGGCGCTGTCGGTCACGCCGCGAGGGTGGCACCTGGGGGCGCATCGGCCGGTCCGTCGTCCACAGGCGGCCAGCACGACCACGGTGCGTGACATCGCCCGAGCGGATCGTCGACGACGCTCCGGCGAGCGGTCGCGGCACCGGGGTCTCCCGGGCCCCCGGGAACCCACAGCCTGTGGACGGGCCTGTGGACACGGTGGGGAGTGCTCGGCGTGGCGCTGTGCACGGCCCGGGGACGACGGCCCGCCCGCCGGCCCCGCCCGGGGCCGCCCCCCTGCTGGGCCGGGGCAGACGCCCGTCCGGGCCTGTGGACGACCCATGAGCGGACCGGTCCGGTGCCGAATGTCCACCGACGGTGTGCACCTGCACACGACCGGGTGTCCAGCGTGTGGGCGCACGGCCCGACCGCGGTTACCGTGCGTGCGTGCACCCCGGTCCCGCCTCGCCCTCCACCGTCCCGCCGACGGCTCCCGCCGCCCTGCGCGGTGCCGACGCGGGGGTCACCAGCGGCCGGCGCGACACCCGGGGGGCCGGCGCGGGCGCGCACGGCAGCCCGGCACACCCCGGGGACCCGGGGCACGCGGCCGTGGAGGTGCGCCGCAGCCACCGCAGGCGCCGCACGGTCACCGCCTACCGCCAGGAGGGCCGGACCATCGTGCTCATCCCGGCCTCGTTCAGCGCGGCCGAGGAGCGGCGCTGGGTGGCCCAGATGGTCGCCAAGCTGGAGACCCGGGAGGACCGCCGGCGCCGGACGCTGGGCAGCGACGAGGACCTGATGGCCCGCGCCCGGGTGTTGTCGCAGGCCCACCTGAGCGGCGTGCTGCCGGCCAGCGTGCGGTGGGTGGACAACCAGAACCGCCGGTGGGGCTCCTGCACCCCCGCCGACCGCACCATCCGGCTCTCCAGCCGGCTGCGCGGGATGCCCGAGTACGTCGTGGACTACGTGCTCGTCCACGAACTCGCGCACCTGCTCGAGCCCGCCCACGACGACGCCTTCTGGGCGCTGGTGGGCCGTTACCCGCGTGCGGAGCGGGCGCTGGGCTTCCTCGAGGGCGTGGAGTCCCGGCTCGGTGCCGCCCCCGCGGACGGGGACGACACCGACTGAGCTCAGGCGCCCGGGCGGGGGTCCGGGCCGTCGGACCCGGCGTCGTCCCCGGAACCGTCAGCACCGGGACCGTCAGCACCGGGGGTCTGGTCCCCGGCGTCGGTCCCGTCCGGGTCGTCGAAGGTCAGTCCGGCGGTCAGCCGGTCGAACTCGTCGCGGCCCTCGGCGTCCCGCTCGCCGCCACGGCCCTGCCGGCCGACGAAGTCCATCGGCTCGTCGAGGTCCTCGGAGGTGGGCAGCAGGTCCGGGTGCGACCACAGCGCGTCGCGGGCGTCGCTGCCGTGCTGGGCGCCCATGGCGGCCCACACGGTCGCGGCGTCCCGGAGCCGGCGGGGCCGCAGCTGCAGCCCCACCAGGGTGGCGAAGGTCTGCTCGGCCGGACCGCCCGAGGCGCGCCGGCGGCGCATGGTCTCGGCCAGCGCGCCGTGCCCGGGCAGCCGCTTGCCGGCGGCCTCGGCGACGACGACGTCGACCCAGCCCTCGACCAGGGCCAGCAGGGTCTCCAGCCGACGCAACGCCATCTGCTGCTCGGGGGTCTCCGCGGGCTCCAGCACACCCGAGCCCAGCAGCTGCTGCAGCTTCTCCGGGTCCTGCGGGTCGAAACCGCCCTCCATGCCGCCCATCGCGTCCTCGAGGCCCCGCTGGAGGGCGTCGGCGTCGACGTGGATGCCGCGGGCGTAGGCGTGCACCGCGTCGGTCAGCTGCTGGCGCAGCCACGGCACGTGCGCGTAGAGCCGGTGGTGGGCGGCCTCGCGCAGGGCGAGGAAGAGGCGGACCTCCTCCTCGGGACGGTCCAGGCCCTCCCGGAACGCGTCGACGTTCTGCGGGACCAGCGCGGCGGTGCCCGCGGGGGCCAGCGGCAGGCCGACGTCGGTGCTGGTGACGACCTCGTCGGCCAGCCGGCCCAGCGCCTGGCCCACCTGGGCGCCGAACATGACGCCGCCCATCTGGCCCATCACCCCGGCCAGCGGACCGGCCATCGCCTGCGCCTCGGCGGGCAGCGCGGAGGTCATCGCCGCGACCACGCGCTCGGCGAGGGGGTCGATCAGGGCGCCCCAGGCCGGCAGCGTCTGCTCCAGCCAGTCCACCCGGGACCAGGCCAGCGTGCGCTCGACGCCCGAGGGCAGCTCGGTGGCCTGGTCCAGCCAGAGGTCGGCCAGCCGGAGGGCCTCGGTGACCTCGCTGCGCTCGGCGGCGGAGGTGGGCTGGTGGCCGGCGGCGAGCTGGCTGATCGCGCCCTGGCGGGCCAGGTCCCAGTTGACCGGGCCGCCCTTCCAGGTCATCAGCTTCTGCAGCTCGGCGAACAGCGGCATCTTGCCCAGCAGGTCCTCGGGGGACCCGCCGCCGGCGCCGCCCAGGCCGCCGGCGCCGAAGAGGGCTCCGAAGCCGAACGGGTCGTTCGGGTCGGAGTCGCCACGGCGCTCCGGGTCGCGGTCGGGGAGGCCGAATCCGAAGGGCACGTCGCTCATGCACCCCACGGTAACCGCGTCCGGGGTGCCCCGGCGGGCCGCCGCTACGCCCTGGGCGGACACCCGGGCAGGTCAGGGGCGCCGCACAGCAGCGGGCCCCGGCGGTCCGGGTCACCTACTGTCGTCGTCCGTGAGCCGTCGCGTGACCGTCCTCGTGGCCGGTGTGGTCCTGCTGCTGGGCTTCGGTCTGGTCGGCACCCTGTTGCCGGTGCCCTACGTGGCCCAGGTGCCCGGCCCGACCTACAACACCCTCGGCGACCTCGACGGGACGCCGATCATCACCGTGGAGGGCCGGGACCGCAACGAGGTCAGCGGCAACCTGAACCTGACCACGGTCGGGGTCCCGCAGCGGCCGCTGACCCTGGTCGGGGCGGTGCAGGGCTGGTTCGACAGCGAGGTGTCGGTGGTCCCGCGCGACACCGTCTACCCCCCCGACCAGTCGGTCGAGGAGACCCAGGCGGAGAACCGGCAGGCCTTCCTCACCTCGGAGCAGTCGGCCAACGCCGCGGCACTCACCCAGCTCGGCTACCCCGAGAAGGTCGTCGTCGCCGACGTCCCGGAGGACTCGCCCTCGGAGGGGCAGCTGGAGGAGGGCGACGCGATCGAGGCCGTCGACGGGACGGCGACCCCCGACCAGGCCGCACTGGACGCCGCGCTGACCGCGATCCCCGCGGGGGACGACGTCACCGTGTCCTACACGCGCCTCGGCGAGCCGGGCACCGCCACGATCACCTCGACCTCGTCGGACCAGCGCGAGGGCGCCCTGCTGGGCGTGTCGGTGCTACAGGCGCCGTCGGCGCCCTTCGACGTCGACATCCGGGTCGACGACGTCGGCGGCCCCTCGGCCGGGCTGATGCTCACCCTGGGGATCATCGACCTGGTCGGGGACACCGACCTGACCGAGGGCGCGGTCATCGCCGGCACCGGGACCATCGACGCCACGGGCGCGGTCGGCCCGATCGGCGGCATCCCGCTCAAGCTGGTCGCGGCCCGGGACATCGGCGCCACGCTCTTCCTCGTCCCGGCCGACAACTGCGCCGAGGCACTGGGCGCCGCGCAGCCCGGCCTCACCATGGCCCGGGTGGCCACGCTGGACGACGCGCTGACCGCCCTGGAGGTCTTCCGGGACGGCGGCACGCCCGCCCCCTGCACCACCGGCGGCTGACCGCCCGCCACCCGGGTGGGGAGACCCGTGGATGCTGGGGAGGACACCGGGGAACCCGGGGCCGCCCGCGACAGTTGAGCAGACGGACCCTCCCGCGGTCAGCGTGCCCGCAGCGACTGTCGGGCAGCTGTCCGCCCCCGGTCGAGGACCTGTGCACCACCGGGCTCCAGCACCACCCTGCTCCAGCACCACCGAGCACCCGCACCCCCTGAGCACTGTCGAGTCCCACAGCAACTGAAGGAGCCCGCCCGTGGCCATGCGGCCCCCCGTGCCGGTGCCGACCCTGTCCCGGCGCGCCAAGCTGGTCATCGGCGTCATCGCCGTCCTGCTGGTGCTGTTCACCGTGATCGGGACGCTCACCAACGTCTACGTCGACTACCTCTGGTTCGACGAGACCAACTTCACCGAGGTGTTCTGGACCGAGGTCCAGACCCGCGCCCTGCTCTTCGCCGTCGCCGGTGTCGCCACCGGCGGACTGGTCGCGCTGGCGGTCTACCTGGCCTACCGGTTCCGGCCCACCTTCCGGCCGATGAGCCTGGAGCAGCAGAACCTCGAGCGCTACCGCCAGTCCGTCGAGCCCCGCCGCAAGCTGGTGCTCATCGCGATCGCGGTCGTGCTGGGCCTGTTCGCCGGGTTCACCGCGCAGGGCAGCTGGGAGACCTGGCTGACCTTCCGCAACTCCACCGACTTCGGCACCGTCGACCCGCAGTTCGGGCTGGACAACAGCTTCTTCGTCTTCGACTACCCGTTCTACCGGCTGGCCCTGGGCTTCGGGTTCGCGATCGTCATCCTGGCGCTGATCGGCTCGCTGCTGACCCACTACGTGTTCGGTGGCATGCGGCTGCAGACCCCCGGACAGAAGCTGACCCCGGCGGCCCGCGTGCAGCTCTCGGTCCTGCTGGGCGTCTTCGTGGCCCTCAAGGCGGTCGCCTACTGGCTGGACCGCTACGGGCTCGTCTACTCCAACCGCGGTGACGTGTTCAGCGGCGCCAGCTACACCGACGTCAACGCGCTGCTGCCGGCCAAGACGATCCTGGTCTTCGTCGCCGTCATCTGCGCGGTCGCGTTCTTCGCCAACATCGTGGTGCGCAACTTCGCCCTGCCGGCCGCGGCCCTCGTGCTGCTGCTGCTGTCCTCGCTGGTGATCGGCGTGGCCTACCCGGCGATCGTGCAGCAGTTCGTCGTCCGGCCCTCCGCCGACCAGCGCGAGGCCGAGTACATCGAGCGGGCCATCGGGTCGACGCTGGAGGCCTACGGCCTCACCGACGTCGACTACGTGAACTACGCCCAGGACTCCGACGGCACCGACGTCGACCCCGACGCCGCGCTCGCGGCCCTGCGCAACGACCAGGCGACCATCCCCAACGCCCGGCTGCTGGACCCCAACGTGCTCAGCGAGACGTTCACCGCCCGCCAGCAGATCCGCAACGTCTACGGCTTCCCGGACAAGCTGGACATCGACCGGTACACGATCGACGGGGAGACCCGCGACTACGTGGTCGCCGTCCGCGAGCTCAACAGCTCCGGGCTGAGCGACAACCAGAGCAGCTGGATCAACCGGCACACCGTCTACACCCACGGCAACGGCTTCGTGGCCGCGCCGGCCAACGAGGTCGTCGCCGGCCAGGAGGGTGGCGAGCCCAACTTCAGCGGCGCCCGCGACCTGCCGACCACCGGCACCATCGAGGTCGACCAGCCGCGGATCTACTACGGCGAGCTGCTCAACGACAACGGCACGGACGTCTACTCCGTCGTCGGTGCCGCCGACGGGTCCAACCCGCGCGAGTTCGACCAGCCCGAGGGCGGTTCGGACGAGGGGCAGATCAACTCGACCTACGACGGCGAGGGCGGCGTCTCGATCGGCAGCTTCTTCCGTCAGCTGACCTTCGCCATCTACTACCGGGAGCGGAACTTCATCCTCTCCGGTGCGGTCAACGACCAGTCGCGGGTGCTCTACGTCCGCGACCCGCTGGACCGGGTGGAGAAGGCGGCGCCGTTCCTGACCGTGGACGGCGACCCGTACCCCGCCGTCGTCGACGGCCGGGTGCAGTGGATCCTCGACGGCTACACCACCTCGGACGCCTTCCCCTACGCCGAGCAGATGGAGCTGGGCACGGCCGCGGCCGACGCCCTGACCGGCACCGGGACCACGGCCCTGCCCGACGACCAGTTCAACTACATCCGGAACTCGGTCAAGGCCACGGTCGACGCCTACGACGGCACGGTGACGCTGTACGCCTGGGACGAGGAGGACCCCCTCCTGGAGACCTACATGAAGGCCTTCCCGGGCGTGGTGAAGCCCAAGTCGGACATGCCCGACGCGCTGACCAGCCACATCCGGTACCCCGAGGACCTCTTCAAGCTCCAGCGCGACGTGCTGACCCGTTACCACGTCACGGACCCGACGGACTTCTACAACCAGAACGACCGGTGGCAGATCCCGAGCGACCCGACGCAGGACACCAGCGAGGCACAGCCGCCGTACTACATCCTGGCGGCCCGCCCGGGTGAGGAGGGCGCGAGCTTCCAGCTCACGAGTGCGCTGAACGCCTTCGAGCGGGAGAACCTGTCGGCGTTCATCTCGGCGAGCTCGGACCCCGCCACCTACGGCGAGATCCAGGTGCTGAGGCTGCCGGGCAACACCCCGTTCCGAGGTCCCCAGCAGGTGCAGAACTCGTTCCTGACCAACAACCAGGTCAGGCCGGACCTCACGCTGTTCAACAGCGACACGTCCACGGCGGTCTTCGGCAACCTGCTGACGCTGCCGATCGGTGAGGCGGGTCTGCTCTACATCGAGCCGCTGTACGTCGAGGGCTCGGGGGAGAACGCCTTCCCGTTGCTGCAGAAGGTGCTGGTCAACTACGGCGACCGGATCGGCTACGGCGACACCCTGTCCGAGGCGCTGGACCAGGTGTTCGGCGCCGGCGCCGGGGACGTGGCCACCGACTCCGACGACCCGGGGACCGAGTCCGACACCGGGACCGAGGGCACCGCGGCCCCGACCACGGCAGCGCCGTCCACCGGTGCCGCGCCGACGACGGAGGCACCCGCCGGCGGCGGGGTGGACGCCGGGACCACGGAGTCCGCGGTGGCGGCCATCAACGCGGCGCTGGAGGCCCTGGCCTCGGCGCAGCAGACGGGCAACTTCGCCGCGATCGGGCAGGCCCAGCAGGACCTGGCCGACGCGGTGACCGCCTACCAGGCCGCGCAGTCCGGGGCGGCGGCGAGCCCGACCGGGTGACCGGCCGTGGGGGGGGGGGGGGGGGGGGGGGGGGGGCGCGCCCTCCCGGGTGACGGGCGGGGGGGGGGCCCCGGCGGGGGCCCCACCACGGGATGGGTTAGGCTCTTCCCAGCGACGCGGGGTGGAGCAGCTCGGTAGCTCGCTGGGCTCATAACCCAGAGGTCGCAGGTTCAAATCCTGCCCCCGCTACCACCACGAGAGGCCCCCGGACCACTGGTCCGGGGGCCTCTCGCGTGCGTGCCGCAGGAGCGCTCGACCGCCCGGGGGCGTGGTGGTCAGTGCGAGCGCCGCCCGCTGGCCGACTCCAGCGCCGGGGCGATCCACCGCTCGGCCGCCAGGCCGGTCGCCAGGGCGTAGACGGCCTTGTGCGCGGTGTCCCAGACCTGCTCGCGCACCGGCCAGGTCCGCGGCGGTGCTCCGCGACCGGTGGCGTTCTCAACGGTCTGGTCGAAGGCCAGCCGCACGACGGTGTGGGCGAGGTGGGCCCGCGGCCCGCGCAGTCCGACGGCGGCCCACACCCCACGCAGGGCTCCGAGCACTGCGCCGGTGCCCCAGTGCATGGCGTGGTCCCAGCCCAGCGGTCGGTCGGCCTCCGTGGTCGGTCGTCGCAGCAGGGTGCGCAACGTGCGGCCGGGGACGGAGGAGTCGGGCCGGCCGGTGCGGGACTGCTCGACCTCCTCGGCCACGGTCATCACCGCGACGCCGAGCAGCCCGGCCGCGGCGCCTCGGGCGGCGGCACGGCCCAGGGTGGCGAGGCGGGTCGGTGCAGTGGTGGGGGGC
>NZ_CEEDOS010000031.1:0-58247 GCF_979256525.1 Klenkia sp. AC732
AGGGTGGACGGACTCTGATCAGGGACCCTGATCCAAGGTCCCGGGGGCGGGAGGGGTCAGGCGGCGGGGTCGGCGGGGACGCAGAGCACCGGGCGGGTCGACAGGTGCAGCAGCTTGTAGGCCACCGAGCCCAGGAAGGCACCCTTGAGCGGGCTCTCCCCGTAGGTGCCGACGACGATCACCCGGGCGTCGTGCCGGTCGCCGGCGGCCAGCAGGGCCGGCACCGGCTTCTCGGCCACGACCTCGACGACGGTGGTGACGTCGGCCGCCTCGGCCTCGGTGACGGCGTGCGCGAGCGCCGTCCGGCCGATCTCGGTGAGGGCCCTCGCGTGCTCACCGGCCTCCTCGCCCACGACGCCGGGCGGGGCCGCGCCGTAGACGAGCACGAGGGGCTCCTCCAGCTTCCCGGCCAGGTCGATGGCCAGTCCCAGGGCGCGACGGGCGCCCGGGGACTCGTCGTAGCCCAGCACGATGCTCACTCAGTTCTCCTCAGGGACGACGGGGCGGGGGTCACGGGGCTGGGTCCTCGACGGCGGCGGCGCTGCGGCCGGCGGCGATGTCGGCCTGCAGCCGCTCGGCCGTCGTCGTCTTCTCGGCCCAGAAGCGGGCGTCCTTGAGCCGCCAGACCAGCATGAAGACCACGCCGACCAGGAAGATGCCGACGCCGATGACCAGCGGCGGGCCGAGGCCGAACCAGGCCTCACCGCTGTAGGAGTTCGCCGGGTCGGCCAGGTCCCCGATGCTCTCGACGAGCAGCCAGATCAGCAGCAGCGAGCCGATGACCGGGCCGACCCCGATGAGCAGGAAGTCCTTCACGCTGCGGGTCAGCTGCCGGCGGTGGAACACCGCGCAGGCGATGCCGGTGAGGGAGTAGTAGAAGGCGATCAGCAGCGACAGCGCGGTGAGCGAGTCGAAGAGGGCGTTCTCGCTGATCAGGTTGACCACCAGGTACCAGGCGATGGCGATCGCCGCGACGGTCCAGGTCGACACGTCCGGGGTTCGGAAGCGCGGGTGGATCCGGGCCAGCGCCGGGGGCATCGCGTGCCGCCGGGCCATCGACAGGCCGGTGCGCGATGCCGGCAGGATCGTCGTCTGGGTGGAGGCGATGGCCGAGGTGGACACCGCCAGCAGCAGCACCCAGTCCCAGGGACCCATGACCTCGGTGGCCAGGGTCGCGAAGATCGTCTCCTCCTCCCCCGACCGGTCGGCCAGGAACGCCGGGCCGAAGTAGCTGAGGATCGCGATCGTCACGCCGAGGTAGGTGACCAGCAGGACGACGGTGGAGACGATCGCGGCCTTGCCGGGGGTGGACTCGGCGTCCGTGGTCTCCTCGGTGAGGTTCACCGCGGACTCCCAGCCCCAGTAGATGAAGACGCCCAGCAGCAACCCGCCGGTGAGTGCGGCGCCGCCGGCACCGAAGGGGTTCAGCCAGGACAGCGACGGGCTGAGGCTGCCACCCTCGGCGCCGTGGCCGCGCAGGCCCGCGGTCAGCGCGATGCCGGCGAAGACCAGCAGGGCGGCCACCTGGGCCACGATCAGGCCGTTCTGCAGCTTGGCGCTGATCTCGGTGCCCAGCACGCAGACCGCCGTCATGGCGATGATCAGCAGCACCGTCAGGGTCCGGACGACGAACACGTTGCCGGCCAGGCCGTCCAGCTGCAGGGCCAGCAGCCCGAACCGGACGCCGACGTCGGCCAGCGAGCCGATGACCAGCACCCCGGTCATGGCGATGGCCCAGCCGCCCAGCCAGCCGATCCACGGCCCCATCGCCCGGGTGACCCAGGAGAAGGTCGTCCCGCAGTCCTGGTCGGCGCGGTTGAGGTAGTAGAAGGCCGAGGCGATCAGCAGCATCGGGATGAACGAGGCCAGGAAGACCCCCGGCGCGTACACCCCGACCAGCGCCACCACGGCACCGACGACGGCGGCCAGCGAGTACGCCGGTGACGTCGAGGCCAGCCCGATGACGAGGGCGTCGACGAACCCGATGGCCCCCTGCTTCAGCTGGGGCTGGGCGTCGGCCCGGTCGGCCGGTGCGCTCACCGCTCGCTCTCAAGTCCGGTCATGCGACGGTTATCGCAGGTGCCGAGGGGCTGCACAAGGGTTTCGCGTGTTACGAGTTGGTGCGGCGACGGAAGCCGTCGCCAGTGACGACGATCTCCCCTAGGGTCGCAGCACCGTCCCCTCTGAGAGGTCCTCATGCGCATCCTGCTGGTCGGCGCCGGTGGCGTCGGCAGTGCCATCGCCGCCATCGCCGCCCGTCGTGACTTCTTCGAGGCCATGGTGGTCGCCGACTACGACGGCGCGCGGGCCGAGAAGGTGATCGCCGCCGCCGGGGGCGACGCCCGGTTCACCGCCGTGGGGTCGCTGGACGCCGGGGACGAGTCCGCCGTCGCGGCCGTGCTGGCCGAGCACCGCTGCGACGTGCTGATGAACGCCGTCGACCCGCGCTTCGTGATCCCGCTGTTCCGGGCCGCACTGGCCGCCGGGGCCGGCTACCTGGACATGGCGATGTCGCTGTCCAGGCCGCACCCGGAGGACCCGTACAGCAAGACCGGCGTGAAGCTCGGCGACGAGCAGTTCGAGATAGCCGGGCAGTGGGAGTCCGCCGGGCAGCTGGCGCTGGTGGGGATGGGCGTGGAGCCCGGCCTGTCCGACGTGTTCGCCCGGTACGCCGCCGACCACCTGTTCTCCGCCATCGAGGAGCTCGGCGTGCGGGACGGCGCGGACCTGCAGGTCGCCGGCTACGACTTCGCACCCTCCTTCAGCATCTGGACCACGATCGAGGAGTGCCTCAACCCGCCGGTGGTCTACGAGGAGGGGCGCGGGTTCTTCACCACCCCGCCGTTCAGCGAGCCCGAGGTGTTCGAGTTCCCCGAGGGCATCGGACCGGTCGAGTGCGTCAACGTGGAGCACGAGGAGGTGCTCCTCATGCCGCGCTGGGTCGACGCGAAGCGGGTCACCTTCAAGTACGGCCTGGGCGAGGAGTTCATCGACGTCCTCAAGACCCTGCACAAGCTGGGCCTGGACCGGACCGACCCGGTGACCGTCAAGGGCGTCCAGGTCAGCCCGCGCGACGTCGTCGCGGCCGCGCTGCCCGACCCGGCCACCCTCGGTGACGTGATGACCGGCAAGACCTGCGCCGGGCTCTGGGTGAAGGGCACCGGCCAGGACGGCGAGCCCCGCCAGGTCTACCTGTACCACGTGGTCGACAACGAGTGGTCCATGCGCGAGTACGGCCACCAGGCCGTCGTCTGGCAGACCGCGGTGAACCCGGTCGTGGCGATGGAGCTGCTGGCGGCCGGCACCTGGTCCGGCGCCGGCGTGCTGGGCCCGGAGGCCTTCGACAGCACACCGTTCCTGGAGCTGCTGACCGCCTACGGCTCCCCGTGGGGCATGCGCGAGGGCGGCTGACGCGCGGGCGCACCGTCGCGGGGGCCAGGGCTCCTCGCCCCCGCGACGGTGTGTCCTCAGCGGGTGACCGTCACCCGCCCCTGGGCCACCGGGTCACCGTCACTGCCCCTGGCGGTGAGGGTGGTGGCCCCGGCCACCGTGTCGGCCGGCACCTGGAAGGTGATCCGGGCGGACCCGTCCGCGCCGGTGAGCACGGTGGACACCTGCGCCGGTCCGAGGGAGAGCGTGGTCAGGTCCCACCGGTCGAAGCCGGCGACGGCCACCGTCAGGTACCCACCCGCCGCGACCCGGGACGACAGCGCCCGGACGCTGGGCGTGACGTCGGCGGTGATGGCCACCGTCAGCGACCGGACGGTGCTGACGTTCCCGGCGACGTCGGCCGAGCGGTAGCTGACCAGCGAGCTGCCGACGGTGTCGAACCGGACGCCGTCGGCCGGGGCAGCGGTCCACGCGCCGTTCCCCACCCGGTACTCGATCCCCGCCAGACCGGAGTGCGCGTCGGTGCCGGCGAAGGTGAGCCGGACCGGGTTGCGCGGGGTCCCCGATGCGCTGGGTAGCGCCGCCACCGAGACGGTCGGACGCGCGGTGTCGACCGAGACCGACACCTGCCCCTCGGACCCGGCGACGACCACGGAGGAGCGCAGCAGTCGGTGGTCCACCGTGTGCGCGCCGTTGGCGCTGACCGTGAACGGCCGGCTGTAGGTCCGCCAGCTGCCGCCGTCGACCCGGTACTGGACGGCCGACGTCGGACCGGCGGGCTCGGTCAGGGTGACCAGGACGGACCCGCCGTACCAGCCGGCCACCGGCTCGTCGGCCGAGGACAGGGACGCGGTGGCCCCCGCCACGGCGGCCTCGACGGTGGACTGCTGCCGGACCGAGTTGCCGGCGACGTCCGTGGTGCGGACGACGACGTCGGTCCGGGCGGCACCGACGGTCACCGGGGCGGTGTAGGGCGACCACGTCGTCCCACCGTCCAGCGACCACTCGGTGCCGGCGACCCCGGAGGTGGCGTCCGCGGCGGTCGCGGTGACCGTGCGGGCCGCCCGGTCGACCGTCAGGGTCGACGTCGGGTCGGTGGCGTCCACCTGGACCGGCACGTCCTGGACGGCCGAGTACTGGCCAGCGGAGTCGACCGCCCGGACGCCCACCACGTGCGGGCCGTCGGTGCCCACGACCAGGCCCGTGGTCGAGGCGGCCCACGCCCCCCCGTCCAGCCGGTACTCCACCGTCGGCGCGGGTGCGTCGTCGGTGGCCGTGCCGGTGACGGTGACCGGGCCGTCGACCCAGCCCGCCGCGTTCGGCGCCGGCGCGGACGTCGCGCTCAGCGTGGGCTCCGCGTCCGCGGTCGAGACCGTGGTCGGGGTGCCGAGCACCGTCGGGGCGATGGTGACGGCGTTGACGTCGGGGGCGAACGCCCCGGCGTTGCCGAACACCAGCGGTGCGTCCGACGTGGTGAGGGTGACCGGGATGGTCCGGTTCTGGAAGGAGTTCCAGGCGTAGGTGTAGCGGAAGTACGCCTCACCCACGGCCGTTCCCGCCTCGGTCACCTGCAGCCTGCGGTCGATGACCTGCGGGTTGTAGGCGTGCTGCCCGATCGTCTCGGCGTTGGCGTAGGAGACGACCACCTCGTAGTCGCCGGGGGCCGCGAACCCCGCCTGGCGGGGGATCGTCAGGGTGGCGCCCCGACCGAGGTAGCCCACGGAGGCCCCGCCGGTGACGTTGCTCCCGCTCGATGCGGCGATGGTGCCCACCCGGGCGCCGCCGGCGAGGACACCGGACTCGGCCTCGATGCGGGTGGCCGCCGCATCGGCGTCCGGGGTGCGGACGGTGCTGACCTGCTGCAGCAGGGTGCCCCCGGCGGAGCGGACCTCGATCTCGTTGATGCCCTCGGAGAGGAACACCCGCGCGGTCGACGCCCAGGAACCGGCGCCCGGTGTGGTCATGGCGGGCACGGCCCGGCCGTTGACCGTGATGGAGACCGACGAGGCGCCCTGGGTGACGTGGTCCAGGACGACGTCGTGGTAGCCGTCCTCCCAGGCGCTGACGTACAGGTCGGCGCGCTGGTCACCGCTGATGGAGGCGAACCCGCGGGCGTCCGGGGTGGTCCAGTCCAGCCCGGCCCCGTCGTAGAAGCGCAGCGTGCTGGCGGGGTGGACCGTCCGCTCGCCGTCGGTGACGTCGGTGAGCAGGAACCGGTCCAGGGTGATGTCGGCGTTGGGCAGCACCGTCGTGCCGTCGGCGCTGGCGCGCACGGACAGCGTGTGCGACCCCGCGGTCAGCTCGACCTCCATCTCGGTGGACCCCCGGTACTTCCACCGGCTGGTGTCGTTGAGCGCGAGGTTCGCGGCGTACTGCACCGTGCCGGCGGCAGCTCCGTCGACGAACAGCGCGTGCTGCCCGGGTCGACCGGGAGTGGCCCCGACGACCTGGAACCGGTACGTGCCGTCGCGGGGGACCTCGACGGTCCAGTCGGCCCGCGAGCCCGCGTTGTTGAACGAACCGACGTCCCGGCCACCGGAGGCCAGGAAGTTCCAGCCACCGTTGGCCGTGGGGCTCTGGGTGTAGACCTGCGCGCCGCTGAGCCGGGTGTCCTCCGCCTCGACGGCGGCCGACCAGGCCTGCTCGGCACCGACGGTGGAGTCCCCGGCCGGGGTCACGACGACCTGGTAGCCGGCGTACCGGTCCAGGTTCGACACCGTCAGGGTGAGGTCGCCGTCGGACAGGGCGACGTCCTGGGCCGCCTGCACGACCCGCGGGGTGGCGGAGAGACCCTCGGCCCCGGACAGCGGGGCCTCCCGGACCTCGACGTCCACGGCGCCGCCGAAGACGGCGGGGTCCAGGTCGGTCATGGCCACCTGGACCTGGTCGGCCGCGGACCCCCCGTAGAGCACGGTGGCCCGACGGTCGGAGGTGTCGACGGCCCCGATGCCCTGCAGGGTGTCGGGGACGTCGGGCTGCGGCGGGGTGACCGCCACGGTCCGGCTGCCCTCGAGGTCGCCGTACCACTTGAACAGCCACCAGCCGGCGTTCGCACCGTTGGCCCGCGCGGTGTTGTCCGACAGGTTGCCGGCGTAGTTCCAGTACGCGGTCTGGGCGTCGACCTTGGCGTCCTCGAACATCGAGAACCACTGGATCAGCTGCCCGGGCACGCTCATGTCGCGGAGCAGGCCGTACTCGGTGATGTTGACCGGGAGGTCGGCGATGCCCAGCCGGTCCTCGATGGCGCGGTACTCGGCCAGGTGGGCCGGGAACGTCGCCAGGTTGTCGATGCCCAGCTCGTGCCAGATCGCGATCTCGGGCAGGTTGCCCGCCTGCTGCGCATGGGTCATGAAGACGTCGGTGCGCTCGCGCTGCCAGGACGCGTCGCCGGGACCACCGATGCGCGGGACGGGCTTGCCGGCTGCGGTGTAGACCTCGCTGATGACGGCGTGGACGGCGTCCCAGTCGCCGAGGAAGAACTGGTCGAAGACCCCTCGGTCGCCGTACCAGTTGCCACCGTCGGGCTCGTTGAAGGGGATCAGCACGTAGTCCGAGGCACGGTCGGGGTCGCTGGCGAGCTCCGTGGCGACGATCCGCACGACCTCCAGGTAGTCCCAGGTGCCGTTGGGCTGGTTCGCGTACTCGCCGGTGGCCAGGTCGTAGCTGCGGTCGTCGCCCGGGCGGCGCCCGCCGTTGTAGGCCCAGTCCGGGTAGTAGTCCTGCATGTAGACGTACATGTCCTGGCCGTGCTTGGCGTAGAAGTCGCCCTGCACGTCGAAGATGTCGCCGCTGGGGTGCTGGGTGCCGAACGGCGGCTTCTGCGAGGTGTTGGTGACGTGGGCGCCGTTGACCAGGGCCCGGGTGGGTGCGCCGGTGTCCCCGAAGCCGTACAGGGTGCCGCTGGCCCCGCCGCGGAACTCCCCGGTGTCCTGGTCGAAGTCGACCGCGAGGGTCTCGCTGGTCGCGGCCGCCGCCGTCGGGGGTGGGACGGCGAGCGTCCCGCCGATCACGAGGCTGGCCGTCAAGGCGGCCAGGGTGGGGAGGGATCTCTTCGTCATGGGCGTCGTCGCTCCTGGACGTAGGGCCCGGTGTGAGCCGGGTCTCGCATGTCCCGCTCTGTGTAACCGCTTACAGAAAGCGGTGTCAAGCCCTGACGCGTCGCTGACCTGGGCTGATGCTTCGAGGTACCGGAACACGCCAGCAACCCCCTCCCGCATGCGGGAGGGGGTCGCAGGGAGAGCGGTCAGACGAGGACGACGACCACGCCGGGGCCCTGGTCCTGGGCCAGCAGGTGGGCCAACACCTCCGGCGAGGTGCTCGCCGGGACCTCGCGGAGCCTGAACCCCGCCGCGTACAGCGCCGCCGCGACGCCGGCGGGGACCGAGCCGGCCGCCACCACCGGGGTGCGCGACGGCGGGGCACTGCACCCCGGGTCCCCCGGCACCTCGCAGGGCAGGTCCGGTCGCGGGGAGTTGCGACGACCCAGCGCCTGCGCCGCCGGGTCGGGCGCCCAGTCCAACACCGTCATGGCCGCCTGCACCCGGGCCCGGGTGGCCACGGCGACGTGGGGGTGCTCGTTGAGCACGCGGGACACCGTCTGCCGGCTCACCCCGGCCATCCGGGCGACGTCCTCGACCGTGGTCGGGTGGTCCGGCGCCACCCGAGCACGGTCGAGCGCGGGCGGGTCAGCCCGCAGCGTCGACGCGGGCACCGTCGCCTCCCCGGAACAGGTGCACCTCGTCGGGCCGCAGACCCACGTGCACGGTGCTGCCGGCCCGCGGCGGGGTGCGCCCGTCGACCCGCACCACCAGGGGGCGACGGTCGTCGCCGGCCCCGAGGGAGCCGTGCAGGTAGGCGTCGGCGCCCAGCTCCTCCACGACGGCGACGTCGAGCCGCAGGCCGGTCCCGTCGCCGGTCAGGTGCAGGGCCTCGGGACGCACCCCGAGCTGGGCGCCCTCCCCCGACCCCAGGGCGCCGCGGGCCACCGGGCCGACCGGGACCGTGAGGTCACCCAGTTGCACCCCCTCCGCCGTCAGCGTCACCGGCAGCACGTTCATCGCCGGGGAGCCGATGAAGCCCGCGACGAACACGTTCACCGGCCGGTCGTAGAGCTCCCGAGGGGTGGCGACCTGCTGCAGCACCCCGTCCTTCAGGACGGCGACCCGGTCGCCCATCGTCATCGCCTCGGTCTGGTCGTGGGTGACGTAGACGGTGGTGGTGCCCAGCTCCCGCTGCAGCGAGGCGATCTCGGTGCGGGTCTGCACCCGCAGCTTGGCGTCCAGGTTCGACAGCGGCTCGTCCATCAGGAACACCCGCGGCGAGCGCACGATCGCCCGGCCCATGGCCACCCGCTGCCGCTGGCCGCCCGACAGCGCCTTGGGCTTGCGGTCCAGGTACTCGGTGAGGTCCAGCATCGCCGCGGCCCGGGCCACCCGGGTGGCGATGTCGGCCTTGCCGACCCCGGCCAGCCGCAGCGCGAAGCCCATGTTCTCCCCCACCGTCATGTGCGGGTACAGGGCGTAGGACTGGAACACCATCGCGATGTCACGGTCCTTGGGCGAGGCGTCGGAGACGTCGACCCCGTCGATCCGGATCTCCCCCGAGGTCACCTCCTCGAGCCCGGCCAGCATCCGCAGCGCGGTGGACTTGCCCGACCCCGACGGACCGACCAGCACCAGGAACTCCCCGTCGGCGATCTCCAGGGACAGCTCGTCGACCGCGGGGACCGGGTTGCCCGGGTAGAGCCGGGAGGCCTTGACGTACTCGACGGTGGACATCAGTGGCTCTCCGGTGCGGTCGGGGGTGGGGGTGCGGTGCTGTCCCGGAGGACCAGCAGGGGTCGGTCGGCGGAGAAGGCGGGCACGTCCTCGTCGGAGAGCAACGCCAGCAGCAGGCCGAAGGCCCGCCTGCCCAGGGCCGCGAAGTCCTGGGCCACGGTGGTGAGGCTGGGCGACCAGAGCTCGGCCAGCGGGTGGTCGTCGAAGCCGACGACGCTGACGTCCTCGGGCACCCGACGGCCGGCGTCGGTGAGGCCGCGGACCACGCCCATGGCGATCTCGTCGTTGCCGGCGAAGACCGCGGTCACCTCGTGGTCCTCGGCCAGCGCGCGGCCGATGGTGCGGCCGGTGGCCGCCGACCAGTCGGCGTCCCACAACGGGGGGACCGGGGCACCGGCGTCGGCCAGCGCCCGGCGCCACCCGGTGGTGCGCCCGTCCTCGTCGCGCGAGGGCGGGATGCGGACGTGGTGCACGGTCCGGTGCCCCAGGGACAGCAGGTGCTCGATGAGCTCGACCGCCGCGCTGTACTCGTCGAGGACGGCCTGGGGTGCGTCGCTGCCCGGCGCCCCACCGGCGACGACGAGGGGCACGTCGGCCGGGATGCGCTCACGCAGGGCCACCCCGGCCGGGTCGAACTTCAGCAGCACGATGCCCGCCGCGGTCTGGCCGAGCACCAGGTCGATGGCGCGGTCGACCTCGGCGTCGTCGGTGGTCTCGGCGACGGTGATGGACACCGTGTATCCCGCGGCGCGGGCGGCTTCCTCCACCCCGCGGATGGTCTCGGCGTAGCCGTAGTGCGAGGTGTTGCCGGCCAGCAGCGCGATGTTGCGGGTCTGCCGCAGCGACAACGCCCGGGCCGTGGCGCTGGGGCGGAAGTTCAGCTCGGCGATGGCGGCGAGCACCCGGTCCCGCTTGTCCGGACGGACCACGGCGGACCCGTTGAGCACCCGGGAGACGGTGGGCACGGAGACGCCGGCGAGCTTGGCGACGTCGGCCATGACAGCCGGCCGCTGACGTCGGACAGGAGGGGCCATGGGGGTCATGGTGCCGGGCTCCCCGGCACCCGCGGGTGCTGGATGCGGCGCGCTGGTGGGGGCGTGCGTGAGGGTCACTTCACCGCACCCCCGGTGATGCCCGAGATGATCTTCCGCTGGGCGATGACGAAGGTGAGCAGCAGCGGCAGGCTCATCACGATCACGTAGGCGAAGATCAGGTGCCAGTTCTGCAGGTACAGCCCGGCACTGGCCACCCGGAACAGGTTCAGCGGCAACGTGTCCAGCTGCCCGCCCAGCACGAACAACGCGTAGAACACGTCGTTCCAGATGTAGAGCACGATCAGGATCGTCGCGGTCGAGAGCACCGGGGTGAGCAGCGGCAGGATGATCGTGAAGAACACCCGGACCGGGCCGGCCCCGTCGACGCGGGCAGCCTCCTCCAGCTCGTGCGGGACCGTGCGGATGAAGCCGGTCACGAAGAACACGACCGTGGACAGGTACATCCCGGTGTAGACCCCGACCATCCCGGTGGGCGTGCCGGCCAGGCCGAGCTGACGCAGCAGCAACACGATCGTGACCACGGCGGGCGGCAGCACGATGCCGCTGATCATCAGCGCGTAGACCACGGCCATGCCCCTGCCGCCGCGGCGGGCCAGCACCCAGGAGGCCATGGACCCCAGCACCAGGACCAGGAAGACCGAGGGCGCGACGACCAGGACGCTGCCGAAGAACGCTCGGACCATGTCGCCGTCGGTGACCACCTCTCGCACGTTGGTGAGCAGCTGCCAGCTGCCCGGCGGGGACAGGTCGGGGTCGAAGGCCTCGGCCTGGCTCTTGCTGGCGGTGGACACCACCAGCCAGAACGGCACCCCCAGCAGCGCCAGGGTCGCCAGCACCGCGACGACCGGCTGCAGCGCACCGCGTCCGCGGCGGCGCCGGGACGCCGGCTGCCGGGTGGGGGCGCGCAGGTCGGCCGGGACGGGGGCAGCGGCGATCGTCACAGCACGTCCTCACGCTTGCGCAGGTACCAGATGACCGGGACGGCCATGAGCGTGACGGTCACGAACAGGACCAGGCTCATGGTCGTGGCCTGGGCGAACAGCCCCTGGCCGAAGGTCCGGAAGATGAAGATGTTGAGCAGCTCGGTGGTGCCGCCGGGCCCGCCCTCGGTGGTGGCCTGGACGACGTCGAAGCCGTTCATGGACCCGAGCAGGGCGGTGGCGAAGTTGAAGGTGACCGCCGGGGCCAGCAGGGGGAAGCGGATCCGGCGGAAGGTGTCCCACCAGGTGGCGCCGTCGAGGCGGGCGGCCTCCAGCACGTCCTCGTTGATGGTCTTGAGACCGGCGAGGTAGATGAGCATCGACAGGCCCATCCACTTCCAGGCGTGGATGAGCGCGACGACGACGATGGTCCAGGTCGTGTTGCCCAGCCAGGCGATCTGGACCTCGGTACCGGAGAGGAACCCCAGGGCCTGGTTGAGGCCGCCGTCGGGCTTCAGCAGCGCCTGGAAGACGTAGCCCACGGCGAGCGCGGACATGATCACCGGGATGAAGAACAGCACCCGGCAGAGCCGGTTGAGCCGGTTGTCCCGCTCCAGCAGCAGGGCCAGGACCAGGCCGAAGAGGTTCTGGAAGACCGCGACCAGCACCGCGTAGACGACGGTCACCCGCAGGGCGTCGAGCAGGGTGCCGTTGTCGAAGAGCGCCGTGAGGTTGTCGGTGCCGACGAAGGAGATCTCGGACTTGAAGCTGGACCAGTCGGTCAGCGCGTAGAAGAAGTTCGACAGCGTGGGCAGGAAGAAGAAGACGAAGACGACCACGAGGGCGGGGGCCAGGAACCACAGCGGGTGGTCGCTGCGTCGTCGTCGCTTGCCCCGGGGGGCCGCGGGTGGCTGGTCGCCGCCGTCCAGTCTCGGGCGTTCCCGCAGGTCGGTCATGGTCATCGCGAGTCCCTCGTCGGAGTCGGGAGGGGCGACCCGTGGCGGGTCCCCCACCTCGTCGTGGGTCGAGCTGGTGGTGGATCGGTCCGGGACGCGGACCGGTGGTGCCGGGGCGGGCGGTGCGCCCGCCCCGGCACCGTGGGTCAGAAGCCGTCGGCTCCCTGGGCGCGGGCCAGCTCGGCGAACTGCGCCTGCGTGGCCTCGGCGACCTCGGCCGGGGTCTTCGTGCCGGCGATCATGTCGGCGAGGTAGATGTACAGGTCCGGGTTGGCGATCGCCAGGGCCTGCATGGAGCCCACCGAGCCGGACACGGAGTCGGCCGCGGCCTGCAGGGCGTCCGGCACGGTGTCCGGCGTCGTCACGTCGGGCATCAGGGAGACCGTCGACTGGTCGTCGACGAAGTCCTGGTACCCGTCGCCCAGCCAGTAGGACAGCAGCTGACGCGCCGCGGCCTCCTGGTCGTCGTCGCCGGTGTTGAAGGCGACCAGGGCGTTGGTCTGGTCCGGGATGTAGGTGGCGGTGTTGCCCGAGGGCGAGATCGGGAAGAACCCGATGTCGGAGTTCAGGGTCTCGGTGTCGCTGAGCTCCTGCAGCTGGTTGAAGAAGCTGTTGACCTGCACGACCATCGCGGCGTCACCGGCGAGCAGGGCGGCGCCCTGGTCCTCGAAGGTGGCGGTGGCGATGTCCTCGTTGAACAGCCCCTCCTGGATGAGGGCGTCGTAGCCGTCGATCGCGCCCTGGATGGTCGGGTCGGTGAAGGACTCCTCGTTGGCGTTCACCCGGTCCCAGAGCCCGTCCTGCGCTGCGTCGGCGAGCTGCACCTGGACCCACCACTGGGTGGCCCAGCGGTCCCCGCCCATCTCGAAGAACGGCGTGACGCCCTGGCTGTCGAGCTGCCGGCCCAGCGCCAGGAAGGAGTCCCAGTCGGTGGGCAGGTCGGTGACACCGGCGGTCTCGAAGACGCTCTTGTTGTAGTAGACGCCCTCCACGGAGGGCATCGAGACCAGCGCCGCGTACCGGGTGTCGTCCAGGATCCCGGTGATGTCGCGCAGGTCCGGGTCGTAGCCGTCCAGCCACGGCGCACCGTCGAGGGACTGCAGGTTCTCACTGGCGTTGAGCGCGGTGAGCTGGGACGCAGTCGGCTGCCAGAAGGCCAGGTCCGGCATGTCACCGGTGGCCACCCGGGTCTGCACACCCTGCTCGTAGGGGTCGGCGATGGTCTCGACCTCGACCTCGGCGCCGGTGAGCTGCTCGAACCCGGCGATGACCGAGTCGGGCACCGAGGTGGAGTTCTGCGCCGCCCAGATGGTGAGCGTGGTGCCGGACAGGTCGCTGTCCTGGGCGGGCCAGGACGCGGCCTCCCCCGACCCGTCACCGCCGCCGGTACCAGGGTCGCTGCAGCCGGTGAGCGCCATGGACGCGGCCACGACGGTGACCGCCATGCCTCGCAGGGCCTTGGACATGGGTGTGCCTCTCTCGTACAGGGGACGTCCGGACCAACGGTGGTCCGGACGATCGTGCCGGTGGGGTCGTGGGCTCACGACGGTCTCGGGACGACGTCGAAGACCCGGGCGCCGACCCCGGGTGCGGGCGCGTGCACGGTGAGCACGCCGGCGGTGTGGTCCCAGGAGGTGTCCCAGGACGGGAGACCGGCCGGGAAGGCGACGGTGACGTCGACCTCGCGTCCGGCCAGGTGCGGGAGGTGCAGGTGCACCGGGGTGGCTGCCTCGCCGCGCTGCCAGACGGCCACGAGGTCGCCCTCGGCGGTGCGCAGGCCCAGCGACAGCGTGGGGTCGGTCCACCCGGGCAGGCCGGTCGGCCACACCGGGGACGACGTCCGGATGCGGTGCCGCAGGACCTTCGCGACCTCCACCGCCTCCACGACCAGTGCCAGCTCCGACGGGGCCATCCGGTTCAGGTAGCCGGACAGGTAGAACCGGCCGAGCAGCCCGGTGACCAGGCAGAAGGCCACCTGCTCGGGGCTCATGCCCGGCTGCGGGTAGGCCCAGTTGGCGACCTGCTCGGGCAGCACGGACAGCGGGGTGCTGGCCGCGATCGGCGGGTACTTCCACGGGTCCTGCTGGTCGGAGCTGGACTGCATGGCGCTGCGGGACAGGATGGCGGCGTCGGCGCGCATGGCGCCCGAGGAGCAGCTCTCCAGCACCAGGGTCGGGTGCCGGTCCAGGACACCGTCGAGCCAGGCCAGCACGGCGCGGCTGTGGCCGAGCAGCCCGTCGCCGAGGCTGTCGCTGTCGTGGTCGGTCCCCGCGCCGGGGTCGATGTTGTAGTCGAGCTTGAAGAACCCGACCCCGAACTCGGCGACCAGCCGGTCGACGACGGCGTCCAGGTGCGCGACGGCAGCCGGGTGCCGCAGGTCCAGGTGGTACCGGTCGTGCTCGACCACGCGCTGACCGTGCCGGAGCAGGAACGCCTCGTCGGGCAACCGGCCGGCCAGCGGGCTGGCGACCCCGACGACCTCGGGCTCCAGCCACAGGCCCGGCACCATGCCGGCTGCGCGGATGTGCTCGACGACCTCGCCCAGTCCGCCGGGGAAGCGGGTGGTGGAGGGCAGCCACTCACCGACGGAGTCCCACCAGTGCCCGCTGTCGTCGTACCAGCCGGCGTCGATGCAGAAGACCTCGGCACCCACCGCCGCCGCGGCGTCGACGAGCGGGAGCAGCTTGTCCGTCGTCGGGTCGCCGTCGAGGGTGTTCATGTAGTCGTTGAAGACCACGGGCATCGCGGTGTTGTCCGCGTGCTCGCGGCGGGCGGCCCGGCGGTGGGCGGTGAGTGCCGCAGCAGCCCCGGGCAGTCCCGCCCCGACGGCCACGGTGGCCGGCACCGAGGTGAACGAGGCGCCGGGCGCCAGCACGCGGGTCCACCCGGCGAGCCGCTCGGTGGGTCCGGACAGGGTCAGCGTCCACCCGGCCGTGTTCTCGGCGACCTCGGTGGCCCAGGGGCCGTTGTGCTCCACCTGCCAGGCCCAGGCCAGGTCCCACGGCTCGGAGACCAGCAGCCCCACGGGGAGCGGACCCGAGGTGGACCAGGTGCCCGTCGAGCTGGCCGTGTGGGCGTCCCTCGGGTCGTGACCGGTCAGCTCCTCGGCCAGCTCGGGGAACAGATCGGCCCGCAGCGACCGGGTGCTCCAGCGGTTCTCGGCGAGCCAGTCACTGCGCCCGGAGACCAGCTGCCACTCCGCGGGGAGGTCACCGGTCGAGCCGGCCGGGACGCCCAGCGACATCGACCAGGAGGGGACCGCCTGCAGCACGAGGGGCCGGTCGGAGGTGTTGGTGACGGTGACGGTGGCGCGGAAGGCGGCCACCCCCTCGTGGGCCTGCAGGCTCAACCGGGCGCGGAGCGCGCCGTCCGGGGTCTCCTGGTCCACGACCAGCCCGTCGTCGACCAGCTCGTGACCGGTGTACCGGAGCCGGCCGCCCAGGGTCGTGTGGTCCAGCCGGGGCGACGCCGGTGCGTGCCCACCCCCGACCGCCAGCAGCTCGACCACCGGGACACGGTGGGCGAACCGGACGTCGTGGTCGGGGGTGCGCACAGCGGCCAGCGACACGGGTCCGTCGATGGGTCGGTCGAGGGTCAGCGTCAGCTCGGACGAGCCCCAGACCAGCACAGGTGCCTGCTGGTCGGTGCTGCTCGCACGGTCTGTGATTGCGGTCACGAGCACAAGATACCGATTTCAAGGCGCTTTGCAAGCGCTTTCTCCGCGGTGGCTGACACGTGTCGTGCCTCGACGTCCGCTGGTGAAACCGCTTGCACCACGTGCATGATGCCGGGCATGCAGACACGAGCCCTCGGGCGCAGCGGATGTGCGGTCTCGGCCCTGGCACTGGGCACCATGACCTTCGGGGCGGAGGCCGACGAGGACACCTCGCACGCCCTGCTGGACGAGTTCGTGTGCGCGGGCGGCACGCTCGTCGACACCGCCGACGTCTACGGCGCCGGGGTGTCCGAGGAGATCATCGGCCGGTGGCTGCGGACCCGACCCGCCGACGTCACCGCCGAGGTGGTGCTGGCCACCAAGGGCCGGTTCCCGATGGGCGAGGGTGCCAACGACGTGGGCCTGTCCCGGCGACACCTGCGCCGCGCCCTGGAGGACTCCCTGCGCCGCTTGGGGGTCGAGCACGTGGACCTCTACCAGGTGCACGGCTTCGACCCGGCCACCCCGCTGGAGGAGACGCTGTCCTTCCTCGACGACGCCGTGCGCAGCGGCAAGGTCTCCTACGTCGGGCTGTCGAACCACACCGGCTGGCAGGTGCAGAAGACCGTCGACCTCGCCGTCCACCGGGGTCTGACCGTGCCGGTGACGCTGCAGCCGCAGTACAACCTGCTGGTCCGCGAGGTGGAGTGGGAGATCGTGCCCGCATGCGTCTCCACCGGGCTGGGGCTGCTGCCCTGGGGCCCGCTCGGCGGCGGCTGGCTGACCGGCAAGTACCGCCGGGACGAGCAGCCGACCGGGGCGACGCGGCTCGGTGAGGACCCGGCCCGCGGGGTCGAGCACTGGGCCCGGCGCAGCAGCCGGGAGCGGACCTGGGACGTGGTCGACGCCGTCGTCTCCGTCGCCGACTCCCGTGGCTGCACCCCCGGCGAGGTGGCCATCGCCTGGCTGCTGGCCCGCCCCCAGGTCAGTTCGGTGCTCCTGGGCGCCCGGGACCTCGCGCAGCTGCGGGCCAACCTCCCCGCCGCCGACCTTGTGCTGGGAGCGGAGGAGACCGCCGTCCTCGACCGGGCCAGCGACCCCGCTCCGGCCGACTACCCCTACGGGGCGTTCGGCGAGGAGCAGCGGGCCCGCTCGATCTGAGCCCCGGACACGACTGCGCCCCCGGGCCCCGACAGGGCACGGGGGCGCAGCCCGGAGAGGTCAGGCGGTGGGGCGGCGCGCGCCGGCGTAGCCGGGCTTGTCCACGCTGGTGACGGCGACCGGGCGGCCGGAGACGCTGGCGTGCACCATCTGGCCGTTGCCGATGTACATGCCGACGTGGCTGACCGGGCTGTAGAAGAACACCAGGTCACCGGGCTGCAGGTCACCGCGGGAGACGGCGGGGCCCATGCCGGACTGGGTGCGGCTGGAGTGCGGCAGGGAGACGCCGGCCGCGGCGTAGGCGTACTGGGTCAGGCCGGAGCAGTCGAAGCCGTCGGGGCCGGCGGCGCCGACGACGTAGGGCTTGCCGACCTGGGCGAGAGCGGTCTGCACGGCGATGGCGGCGGCCTCGGTGGGCGCGGCGGCCGGGGCCGCCTCCGCGGCGGCCGCGGTGGCGTCCTCGGACACCTCCGGGCCCACGACGGTGCGGAAGACGGTGGCCTGCGCGGTGGCGGTGAGCCGGGCGAAGTCGGCCTCGTAGCCGGCGAGCTGGGTCTCCAGCTCGGCCTGCTGCGCCTGGACGGCGGCCAAAGCCGCGGTGGCGGTCGCGGCGGCCTCGTCCGCGGCGGACCGGGCGGCGGCGGCCTCGGCCTGGGCGGCGGTGAGCTCCCCGACGGTGGCGTTGGTGCTGCGGGTCAGCTGCTCCAGCGTGGCCAGCCGGGTCACCAGGTCCTCGGCGGACGTGCTGGTCAGCATTGCCTCGAGGCCCGAGGGGGTGCCGCCCATGTAGCCGGTGGTGACGATGGCGTGCACCCGCGGGGCGAGCTGGGCGACGGCGGCGTCCGCGGCGTCGGCGAGGGCGTCGGCCTGCGCGGCGGTGGCCAGCTGGGTGTCGGCGGCCAGCTGGGCGTCGTTGACCTGCTCGCCCAGTGCCTCGACCTGCTGGGCGGCGGCGGCCACGGCGGCAGCGGCCTCGGCCGGGGTGTCGGGGGCCGCCGTGGCGGTCCCGGGCACCAGGGCCACGGCGAAGCCGGCCGCCACGGCGAGCGCGGCGACGCGGGTGCTGCGTCGGGTCGTCCAGGTCACGAGGGCCTCCAGCGGTGCGCCGTCCACCGGGGAAGGGGTGGATCTCCGAGCGCGTCTCGACGGACGGTAACGACGAGTTGGCTCAGCGTGTGCTCGCCACGCGGGGCACGATCGACGTGTCGACCGGCGCGTCGGGCTCGACGATCAGCCGGCGGCCGGCTCCTGGCACTCCAGGGCGGCGACGGCGGCGGTGTCCCGGAGCACGGCGAGGAGCTCGGCCGACGTCCACGGCTCGCAGCAGTCGCACTCCCCGCCGTCGGCGAAGCTGCGCAGCCCGAGGGTGCCCCCGGCCCCGTCCTCCCTGATGCGGAGCTGGCCGTCGGCGGGGTCGCGGTGGCACGCGCACTGGGAGGCACACATGCCCAGCCCCCAGCCGGCGACGACGGTGGCGTCCCCGTCCTCGCGGACCTCGCCCAGTTGGAAGACCGACGGCTTCTGGCTCCGCGTCACGCTGCTGCCCCCTCGCCCCGCCCCGTCCTGGACGGACTCGTTCCTGCCGGGCCCCGAGTCTGGGACCGGGTCGTTTCCGGGCCGTGTCGGTGCCGTGAGAGGTGGGTTCCGATCACCGCAGGTCGTCGTAGAGCCCCAGGTGGGCAGCGGCAGCGGCATCCCAGTCGTGCGCCCCCGCCAGCACCCGGCCCGCTCGGGCACGGGCCGGGTCGCGGGTCGCGGCGGCGCTCACCAGCGCGTCGGCGAACCCCGGCGGGTCAACGGCGAAGGCGGCCGTGGCACCGAAGACCTCGCGCAGCACCGGCAGGTCCCGGGTCACCACCGGCACCCCCGCGGCCAGGGCCTCCATCGCGGCCAGCCCGAAGCCCTCCTTGGTCGAGGGGAAGGCGAACACGGCCGCGCCGGCGACCAGCGCGGGCAGCTCGTCGTGGTCGACCGGGCCCAGCACGACCGGCCGGACGCCGAGCTCCGCGGCCCGGGCATCGACCTCGGCCCGGTAGGTCCGGTAGTCGAAGAGCGTCTCCCCGCCGGCGACGACGAGCGCGAGGTCGGGCCGCTGCCGGTGGACCAGGGCCATCGCCTCGACCAGGTCGCGGGTGCCCTTGCGCGGCTCGATCCCGCCGACGGCCAGCACGTAGGCCCCCAGCCGGTCCCGCCACCGTCGTCGCCCGGCCGCGCCCGCCGGGCCGGCGGACCGGGCGAACCGGGCGGCGTCCACGCCGTTGGGGATGACCGTGGCCACCCGGCCCCAGCCGGTCGCCACCTCGGCGGCCACGGCGGCCGAGACGCAGACCAGTGCCCGCGGTTCGACGACGGCCCGCTCGTGGCAGGCCGCGAGCTCCGGGGTGGTGAACACGTCCAGGTGGTGCACGGTGCGGACGCAGCCGGGCACGGCGTTGGCCGAGATGCAGTCCTGGGCGTGCACGACGTCGTAGGCCTCGTCCCGGAAGGCCGCGCCCAGCACCGCGATGGAACGCAGGATCCGCGCCCCGACGTCCTCACCCGGGACGTCGGGGAAGGGCACCAGCCGCAGGGTCACCCGGGGGTCGACGGCGCGGAAGAACGCGCTGTCCCCGCCGCGGCCCAGCGACCAGACGTGCACGTCGTGACCGGCCCGGGCCAGCGCCTCGGCCAACGCCAGGGTGTGCACGACCCCGCCGCGGGGCTTCGTCGAGTAGGTGAGCAGCGCGAGCCTCACGAGTAGGCGTCCGGACGGCGCTCGCGCAGGTGGGACAGCACCAGCCGGGAACGGCTGACCTCGCCGGCGACGTCGAGATCGGCGACGGCGAGACCGGCCTTGGCCCAGGTCCGGGCCAGCACGTCACCGCCGGGTCCGACCACCTTGGACTGGCCCAGGAACCGCAGTCGGCCCATCGTGCCGGTCTGGTTGGCCGAGACCACCACGACCTGGTTCTCCGCGGCCCGGGCGCAGTCGTAGAGGTCGAAGAGCCGGGACTGCCGGTCCTGCAGCAGCCGCGGCGCCCGGTCGGTCAGCGAGGCCGGCCACGCCGACAGGCAGGCCAGCAGGTGGACGCCGTCCCCGGCGAGGGCGCGGGCGGCCTCGGGGAAGGTCTTGTCGTAGTCGACCAGCATGCCCAGCCGGCCGACCGGGGTGTCGAAGGCGGTGAACGCGTCACCGGCCGAGTAGGCGGCCACCTCGCCCGCGGGCTGGTGCACCTTGCGGTGCCTGCCCAGCACACCGTCCCCGGTCAGGCAGACGGCGCTGTTGAAGAACCGGCCGTCAGCGGCCTCGCGGTAGGCCAGGCAGACCACCGTCGGACCGGCCGCGGCGGCCACCCGGGCGAAGACCTCGTCGTCGGCGGCCAGCGCCGGCGGCAGCCCGGTCTCCCCCACCGCACCGAACCCGCCGAGGTAGCCGCCCAGCGTGGCGTCGGGGAAGACCAGCAGGTCCACCCCCTGTGCCCGGGCGTCGGAGGTGATGGCCTCCACCTTGGCCACGCAGGCGCCGACGTCCCGGCCGAAGTGCGCCGAGACCGCGGCGAGCCTCACGCCGTCCGGGACGCCGACGCCGCGGCGGCCGTGTCCGGTGCGCTGCCCAGCCCGGTGCGGGTACCCGCCGCCGTGAGCTCGGTGATCCGTTCGGCGACGAACTCGGCGTCCCGGGCGATGCCGGCGAACCGGCCCGATCCCCAGGTGTGCAGCCACGGCAGCCCGAGCACGAAGAGCCCGGGCGCGGCGGTGACCCCACGGACGTGGGTGGGGTACCCGGCGCCGTCGAAGACCGGCACGTCCACCCACGACCAGTCGGCCCGGAACCCGATCGCCCAGACCACGCTGCTGATCTCGGCGACGTCGAGTGCGGTCGGGTCCTCGTGGGGTGCCCAGACCGGCACGTAGCGGGGCTCGGTGGGCGCGTCGATGCCGGCGGCGTCCACGTGCCGGTCGATGACGTCCTTGGCGCTGTCGTCCACGGCGTCCGCGCGGTCCAGGTGCTCGGTCAGGTTCGGCGCGAAGGTGAGGGTCGTGCCGGCCAGCCCGGTGAGCGTGCCGTAGAGCCGCATGCCCTCCGCGGCGAACGCGCGCAGGTCGATGTCGCGGCCGCCGTCCCGGCCGGTGACGTAGTGGTTGGTGCCGACCCGGGCGGCCTCGCCGTCCCGGTGCTGCTCGACGGGCAGGTCGTAGTGGCCCATGTCGTGCAGCCAGGCGACGACGTCGCGGCCGCGGTACCGGCGCGCGATCCGGGGCGCGCTCCCCACCGCCAGGTGCACCCGGCGGCCGGCCAGGTGCAGGTCCTCGGCGATCTGCGCGCCGGACTGCCCGGTGCCGACGACGAGCACCTCGCCGTCGGGCAGCTGCCCGGGGTTCCGGTAGGCCTGCGAGTGCAGCTGGGTGATCCCGTCGGGCAGCGCCGAGGCGTAGGGCGGGACGACGGGCAGGTGGTAGCCGCCGACGGCCAGCACGACCTGGTCGGCGTGCAGCTCCCCGGCGCTGGTGGCCAGCGTGAAGCCGCCCCCGGCGGCGGGGGCGAGCCGGGTGACGGCCACGCCCTCGTGCACCGGCGGGTCGAACGACGCCGCGTAGGACCGCACGTAGTCGACGATCTCCTCGCGCAGCATGAAGCCGTCGGGGTCGTCACCGGCGTACGGCCAGCCCGGGAGCTGGCACTGCCAGTTGGGCGTGACCAGGCAGAAGGTGTCCCAACGGGCGTCGACCCACTCGTGTGCGACGGTCTCCCGCTCCAGCACGACGTGCTCGACGCCGCGCTGGACCAGGTGCCAGCTGATCGACAGCCCGGCCTGGCCCCCGCCGACGACCGCGACCGGCACGTGTGCCGGCAGGCCGGTGCGGGTGCCGGCGGCCTCGGTGAGCGTCATGCCGGCACCGCCAGCCCGTAGGTCTCGGGACGGCGGTCCCGCAGGTGCCCCATCGACCGCCGCGCCCCGGCGAGCACCTCGCCGACGTCGACGGTGGCGACCGCGGTCCCGGGCGCGACGCCGGTCGTGGCCAGCACGTCACCGCCCGGTCCGACCACCTTGGCGCTGCACACGAAGCGCAGCGAGCCGAAGGTGCCCGACTGGTTCGCCGACACCCAGACGATCTGGTTCTCCAGCGCCCGGGCCTGGTCGAACAGGTCGAACCGGCGGGTCCAGCGGTCCTCCGCCAGGTCGGCGGCAGCACCGGTCCGCGAGCCGGGCCAGGCAGACATGCAGACCACGATCTCGGCCCCGTCGACGGCCAGCGTGCGGGCCGCCTCGGGGAAGGCCTTGTCGTAGCAGATCATCATCCCGATCCGGCCGACCGGCGTCTGGAAGGCACGGAACCCGTCGCCGGCCGCGTAGGAGTTCGACTCCCCCAGCGGTTGGTGCACCTTGCGGTGCACGCCGAGGACGCCGTCCCCGGTGACGGCGACCGCGGTGTTGTACCGCCGGGTGCCGTCGGACTCGCAGAACCCGGCGGTGACCACCACGTCGCCGGCGATCGCGGCCAGCCGGGCGACCTCGGGTCCGTCGACGTCCAGGGCGGGGGGCAGGGCGTGCTCAGGAAGCACCTCGGTCACGCCGTGGTCACCCAGGGATGCCAGGTACCCACCGAGGGTGGCCTCGGGCAGGGCCAGCAGGTGGACGCCGCGGGCCCGGGCGTCGTCCACCAGGGACTGGATCCGGGCGAAGGTGGCGTCGAGGTCGCGGCCGAACGGGGCGGCGACGGCGGCGAGCGTGGTGCTCACGAGCTCTCCTGGAGGTTGCCGGGTGGAGTGCCACGGCGCGGGATCTGCGTCCCTGCCACTCCACGGGAGGCGCCCAGACCGGTCACCGGACCGGTCAGGGCGGAGGTGGTGGAGCCGTCGGGCCAGCGCAGTCGCACGCCGGAGCCGGGGACGAGCTCGCCGCAGGTGCCGGTCGTCGCCGGCCCGGCGGGGGCGACGGCGCGGTCGGCGTCGTCGGTGGTGAGGAAGGCCGAGCCGGGGAAGCAGGTGAACCAGTCGCCGACGTTCGCAGCGTCCGGTCGGGGCACGGCCGCGACGTCCAGGACGGCGCCGCACCCGCTGGCCTCGGCGAGCATCCCCAGCGTCCCGACCAGGCCGGCCATCGAGACGTCCTTGGCCGCGGCGGGGGCGGTCCGGGCGACGACCGAGCCCATCAGCTGCAGCTCGGCCGTCGTCCGGCCGGTGGTGGAGTCCCACTGCCGGCCGGTGGCACCGGGCCGCCAGTCCCCGCCGAGGTCGGCCGTCAGCCGGACCTGCTGGCCCGGTCGCCCGCCCGAGGCCGGGACCGGGCGGTCGGTACGACCCAGCGCGGTCACGCTCAACGCCGCGGGGACGCCGAGCTGGGTGTGCCCGCCGAGCACCGGCACGCCCCAGGCCTGCGACCCGGCGCGCAGGCCGGCGACGACCCGGGCCGCGAAGGAGGCGTCCCGCGCGCCGACGGAGTCCAGCAGCCCGAGCGGGGCCGCACCCATGGCGCTGAGGTCGTTGACGTTGACCAGCACGCCGCACCAGCCGGCCCAGCCCGGGTCGCGCTCGACCATCGAGGGCAGGATCGCGTCGCACGCGGCGACGACGTCGGTGCCCGGGACCGGGGCGCCGTCGTCGCCGACGAAGCCCGGGCCGCCCAGGTGCAGGCCGGCCAGCAGGCCGCCCAGCGGGGACTTCGTCGCCTGCGCCAGCGCGGCCAGCCGGCCGATCGGCCAGGTGACGGCGGTGTGCGGCCGCCCGGCGACCTCGGCGGGGCCGACGGTCAGCCAGCCGAGCCGGGTGAACATCGACACGAAGCGGTCCTGCACGGTCGCGTCGAAGCGCAGCGCCCCGGCCTGCTCGGCGCGGGCGCAGGCCGCGGCCACCAGGGCCGGCCCGGTGCCCGGTGCGCTGCCCGGGGCGACGACCAGGCGGGAACCGGTCCACCAGCCGACGTCCGGGCCGTCCGGGTCGGCGGGGGCGAGCCGCACGCCGCCCAGCACCTCGCCCGTTGTTCCACGTGCAACCAGGACGACGGTCCGCCCGTCCAGGTCGGTCGCGTCCCGGTCGGAGCCCTCGAAGAGGCCCTGGTCCTCGACGAACGCCCGCCGCCGGAGCTGCTGGTGCGCCCGGACCCCGTCGTCGTCGGCCTGCTCGAGGCGCCACGCCGGCGGCACGGCGGGCAGCCGGTGGTCGACCAGCAGCACGTTGCGCTCGAGGGAGTCCACGGGCGCCCTCATGCTCCGGCCGCCTGGAGCGCACTGCAGGCACCGCACGCCGCGCAGCCGGCGCCCTGGTCGGCACCGCGCATGCCCAGCGCGCGCAGCCCCGCCGCGACCCGGGTGGTGACGTCCTCGAGCACCGCGGGGTCCGGGGCACCGACGCCGTCGGCCACCGCCAGCGTGCCGGCGAGCGGGCGGTAGGGGACGACGAAGGGGTAGACACCGCGGCGGGCGAGGTCCAGCGCGCCGGCGACCAGCTCGTCGGGGTCCTCCCCCAGCCCGACCAGCAGGTAGGTCGAGACCCTGTTGCGCCCGAAGACGCGCACCGCCTCGTCCCACGCGGCGTCGTACTGGCTCATCGGCACGGTGGCCTTGCCGGGCATCCAGCGGGCCCGTACGTCGTCGTCCAGGGACTCGACGTGGATGCCGATCGCGGTGGCCCCGGCGTCCTTCAGCTCACCGATGGCATCCAGGTCCTGCGGGGCCGGCGGCTCGCACTGCACCTGGACCGGCAGCCCGGGCACCGCCGCGGTGACCGCCCGGACGCAGCGGGCCAGGTGCCGGGCGCCCCGGTCGCGGCCGTTGGTGGTGCCGGTGGTCATCACCATCTGCGCGACGCCGTCCAGCCGCACGGCGGCCTCGGCGACCTCGGCCAGCTGGGCCGGCGTCTTCACCGCGGTGGTCGACCCGGCCGTCAGCGAGGCCTCGATGGCGCAGAACCGGCAGCGGTCGGCCTCGTCGTACCGGATGCACGTCTGCACCACGGTGGTCGCCAGCACGTCCTTGCCGTGCAGCCGGGCCAGCTGCTCGTAGGGGACACCGTCGGCGGTGGTGAGGTCGTAGAAGCGGGGCCGCTCGATCGCCTCGGCGTCCAACCCGAGGTCGGCGCCGTCGAGCAGCAGCCGGCCGCCGCTGATCGAGTAGGGGCTGTCGGCGTTGAGCGGCACCGCCGTCCCCATGCCGCCGAGCAGCACGTGGCCGTCGTCGGAGGGCCCCGCCCCGGCCCGTCTCCGGACCGGGGCGTCGACCCGGACGCCGAGGATCGCGACGTCCACGCGGGTACTCGTCGTCCGGGTCATGGCCGCGCGACTCAGAGGTTGTAGGTGCTGTTGATGATCGCGCCCTTGCGGGCGTAGTGGATCAGCGCGTCCTGCACGTCCAGCGGGTGGCAGGGGATGCAGCCGGCGATCAGGTCCTCCTCGCGGAGACCGTGCAGGGAGAGCCCGAAGCGGCAGACGTAGACCGTGCCGCCCTCCTCGATGAACTTCTCGATCTGGCTGTTGATGTTCTGCTCGCCCGGGAAGGCGGAGTCCCCGGTGGTCGGGAAGCCGCGGGTGGCCATCGCGTTCATGGCTGCCGGGCCGTAGAAGTACAGGACCGACTCGTACCCCTTGCGCAGGGCGCGCAGCGCCTGCAGACAGGCCACGAAGCTCACCGAGGACTCGTGCGCGATGCCGTGCACCAGGGTCAGGTAGCTCTCGCCCTCGCCCGCCTGGTAGTCGGGGAAGATCTTGGTCGAGCCGTACAGGTTGCTGCCCTTGGGCAGCGAGGGGTGCGGGATCTCGGCGAGGCTGGCCTCCGCGTTGGCCTTGATCTCCTCGGGCGATGCGAGCGGGGTGGTCACAGGGTTCCTCCGTGGGTTGGGGTGCTGCGGGGGTCAGGTCAGGCGGTGGAGCTGCTCGAAGTTGCGGCGGAAGACCAGGTCGGCGAGCTCGCCGTCCCCGGTGGCCGCCGCGAGGCGGGCGTGCTCGCCCGCGAAGTCGCCCCAGGGCTGGTCGGAGGCGAACAGCACCCGGTCGTGGCCGACGCCGTGCCGCTCGATCTCGGCGGCGAACCAGCGCGGGGCGAAGCCGATGGCCCAGCTGGTGTCGGTGTAGACCCGCTTGCCCCCGGCGACCCAGGCGAAGAACTTCTGGCCGATCAGCTTGATGTGGCCGCTCATCCCGCCGCCCATGTGCACCAGGTGCACGGCGACGTCGTCGGCGTACCGGTCGACCAGCAGGCCGACCTCGTCGATGTCGCTGGCCGCGCCCGGACTGGTGTGCACGTGGACGACGAGGTGGTGCTCGCGGGCCGCTGCGAAGATGCTGTCCAGCTGCGGTCGGCAGGCCTCGTCGGTGGCCCGACCACCCAGCAGGAAGGACAGCTTGAGCGCGCTGACGCCCTGCTCCCCGGCCAACGCCAGTGCCTGCGCCGTGGCGTCGGCGTCCTGGGGGCGGGGGCTGGTCCACAACCCGGCCCGGATCCGCTCGTCGGTCTGGGCGGCCTCGACGACCAGCTCGTTGAGCGCGAAGGACGCCGTCGGGTCGGGCACGCCGTAGTTGGGGATGACCAGGGCGAACTCGGTGCCCTCGCGGTCCAGGTCGGCCTGCAGCTGGGCGATCGTGCCGCGCGCCGTGGTGTCCGGGTTGACCGGCGGGCCGCCGTAGAAGGGGTGAGCGGGCAGCACGCCGAGGTGGCGGTGCGCGTCGTGCACCCGCTGCCGGGCCCCCGTGGTCATGGGGAGAACGGTGGTCGCGCGCGGTTTCGGTGTGGTGACGTCCGGAACGAGATGTCGTTACGTGTGACGGGCTCCGGGGGGCCGTGCGTCTCGCCGGTGTTGCCGAGTGCGCACGGCCCCGCCCTCAGCCCTGCCCTCAGCCCCGCAGGGCCGCGGCGATCGCGCCGACGTCCTCGACCTTGCCGGTGACGATCGACGTCACCAGGGCGACCGCGGCCTCGTCGGAGATGCCGGCGGGCTCGTCCTCCATCGCCATCAGCGCGAGCGTCGCGGCCAGCGCGAAGGGCCGGTTGCCGTCCACCAACGGGAACGAGGTGGCCAGGGAGTGCAGCAGGGCCGCGCCCTTCTCGGCCACCGTCGGGTAGACCTCGACCCCCGCCGCGGTCGCCCGGGTCCGCGCCAGGGCGGCCACCAGCAGCCCCGCGTCACGCACCCGGACGTCCTCGCCGACCACCCGGGCGGCGATCTGCAGCAGGTCCTCGACGGTCAGTCCCTCCACCGGCCGAGCTCCTGCAGTGCCACCCCGTGCCGGGAGATCTCGTCGTCGAGCACCAGGTCCAGCGGCGTGCGCCGGTCGTGGGCGGCCAGGTACTCCGTCAGCGCCCGCTTGGCGACCTCCTGCATGGAGGCGTGCTCTTCCTGCGCGCGGCGCCGCAGCGCCTCGGTCTGCGCGGCGGTCAGCCGCAGCGTCATGGCCATCTGAACCCCCGACAGAGTGATACCACCAGCGGTACCACTCCGAGCCGTTTGTGCCGTCTCGTGACTCTGTGCACCCGGGACGGAACGGTTCGTGCCTGGTTTCAGCGCGACACGCCGTCATCGTGCCCGATCCGGGGTGACGGGTGGTGATCGGGGTCACGGCTTCCTAGCTTTCGCCCCGTGACCCAGCCCGCCGTGCCCACCGAGGACGGCCGCCCGCCGTCCGGTGGCCGGCCGTGGCTGCGGCGCGTGTTGACGGGAGCCGTCCTGGGCCTCGGTTCGGCCGCCGCCCTCACCGCCCTCGCCGGACCCGCGGCCGCCGACGACCAGTCGCCCGCGGAGGACCCGGTCGCCACCCAGAGCACGGCCCAGCCGGCACCCGGGGACGGGCCGTCGCCCGCCGACGCCGACCCGGGCGCGGTCCCGGACGCGGCCACCACCAGCCTCCCGGTCGACCCGACGGCCCCGGCCGACCCCGGGCCCGCACCAGGGTCCGCGGACGACGCGTCCGCCGCGACGGCGCCGGCCGGCGACCCACCACCCGCCGACGAGCCCGGCGACGGCGACGGCGACGGCGACGGCGCCACGACCCACACGACCCCGACCGGCGCGGCATCGTCCGCCGTCACCACCACCGCGGCAGTCCTCGACGGGGACACGGCGGTGGCCCCTGCCGACCCGACCCCGGACACCACCGGGACCACCACCACCGGGACCACCACGACCGCCGGCACCCCGTCGACCGCGGGTCCCTCGACGGCGGGTCCCTCGACCTCGGGTCCGCCGACCGAGGACCCGACCGCCGGCACCGCGACGGCCCCGGCCACCGACGACACCCCGGCCGAGGCCGACGGCGACCCCCGCACCGTCGACGGCGCCGCCGGGTCGACCGCCACCCCGGCCGCGGACGGCACCGTCGCCACCGTGGCGGCATCCGACACAGCGACCGCGGACGGCGCCCTGCCGGTCGCCGTCGCCGGCACCGCGGTCGACCCCGGCGTGCACTGCCTGGCCCCCGCCGGCACCGCCGCCGCGGCGGGTCCCGCCGGCGGCGCCCGGTCGGCTGCGGCCGGCGCCGAGCGCGGGGCCCGCCCGACGCACGCCGGCACCACCGCCACCGCACTGACCGAGTCCGCCCAGCTGCTGCCCACCCCGGCCGGCTCCGCGGTGCCCGCCGGGGCGGACACCGGCCTCCCCCTGGTCCCCCTCGCCCCGGTGCCCGGCAGCCCGGAGGCCCCCGTGGCCGTCTCGGCCGGGTGCAGCACCAGCAGCGCCGGGACCACCGGCAGCGGCCCGGTCGGCGCCCCCAGCGTCGTCGTCCCGCACCCCCCGTCGTCGGCCCTGCTGGCCGGCACCGCCACCGCGCGCAGCCTCGCCGCCGTGGCCCCGGTCGTCGCCGTCGCCGACGACCCCAGCGCCCGCCCCGACTGACCCGGTCGCCCGCGCGCCTCGCCCCGTCCCCGCTGTGTCCGCGGGGGGCACACCACGACGGGCGACCCGGCAGGCAGAACCGGACTGCCTCCCGGACCGCGCACACGGCCCCGCCCACCGAGCACCGCTCGGGACGCCGGCACCACGGGTTCGCGCCACCCACGGGGGCTCGACCGCACCACCCCGCAGCACCCATCCCGCACCACCGTTCGTGCGCAACGACGCACACAGCGCGAAGGAACACGACACAGATGAAGCGAACAGTGCGCAACGGCCTCGCCGTCGCGACGATGGCCGGAGGGCTCTTCCTCCTCGGCCAGGCAACCGCCAGCGCAGAGGACGTCAGCGCGACGTCCGAGGCCGTCGGCTCGACCTCCGTCACGGTCGTCGACGTCGGCACCGCCGCCGGGGGCGGCGAGGCCGTGGGCAACACGGCCAGCAACTCCGGTGACGTCACCGGCGGGGACGGCGACAACTCCGGCTCCGCCACCAGCTCGGCCACCACGGTCGTGGCCTCGGTGGACGTGCACAGCGACGGCAACTCCTCGCCCACCACCAGCTCCGGGCCGGCGACCAACACCAGCGACGGCGGGAACGGCGGGGCGGCCACGAACACCACCACCGCCACCGGCGACACCACGGCGGGAGGCGGCACCGCGACCGGCGCCGACGTCGACGCCAGCTCCGAGTCCGTCGGCGGCGGCGGCGGCTCCTCCGAGGGCGGAGCCGGGGGCGGCGCGGTGACGGCGGTCGACGCACCGACCGTCGCCGGCGGCGGCGAGGCGGTCGGCAACGAGGCCGACAACAGCGGCGACGTGACCGGTGGGGACGGCGACAACTCCGGTGCGGCCACCAGCGGGGCCGGTGGGCTCGTCCTGTGCGCGAACGTGCACAGCGACGACGACTGCAACCCGGAGACCTCGTCCGGGGCGGCCACCAACACCAGCACCGGCGGCAACGGCGGGGCGGCCGGCAACACCACCACCGCCAGCGGCACCACCAGCGCGGGCGGCGGCACGGCGACCGGCTCGGACGTCGACGCCTCCTCCGAGAGCGTGGACCTCAGCGCGTTCCTGGAGTGGCTGGCCGGCCACCTCGGCGGCCAGCAGGGCACCGGTGGCTCCGGGGGTGCCGGGGCCGGGACCGTCGTCTACGCCCCGACCACGGCCGGCGGCGGGACGGCGACCGGCAACACCGCCGTCAACAGCGGGGACGTGACCGGTGGAGACGGCTGGAACAGCGGCTCCGCGGACAGCAGCGCCACCGTCTACGTCGTCTGCTTCAACTACAAGAGCGACATGAACTGCAACCCGGTGACCACCACCGGGCCGGCCACGAACACCAGCACCGGGGGCAACGGCGGGAACGCCGCGAACAACACCTCGGCGTCGGGCAGCACCTCGGCCGGTGGCGGCAAGGCCGTCGGCGGCGGGGTCTCCGGCAGCTCGGAGTCCGTGGGCGGTGGCGGCGCGGGCACCCTGGTCATCGCCCCGACCGTGGCCGGCGGCGGCAGCGCCGAGGGCCAGTACGCGCACAACAGCGGCAACGTCACCGGCGGCAACGGCCACAACAGCGGCTCCGCCACCAGCAGCGCCACCGTCTACGTCATCTGCTTCAACTACAAGAGCGACAACAACTGCAACCCGGTGACCACCACCGGCGCCGCCACCAACACCAGCACCGGCGGCAACGGCGGCTCCGCCACCAACGGCACCTCGGCCTCGGGCAACACCTCGGCCGGCGGTGGCTGCGCGGTGCACGCCGCCGGCGGCTGCCCGGTCGACCACGTGGCGCAGCCGGGCACCCCGGCCCACCCGGGCACCCCGGCCCAGCCCGGCACCCCGGCGCACCCGGAGACCCCGGCTGCCCCGGCCGCCCCGGTCGTCCACCCGGCGGCCCCGGCCGTCGCGCCGGTCGCCGTCCACCCGGTCGCCGTCGTCCACCCGGTCGCCGTCGTCCACCCGGCCTCGGCCGCGGCGGTCCACACGGTCACCACCGGCTACACGCCCGTCGCCGCCGGCTCGTCCTCGGACTCGCTGGCCTACACCGGTGCCGACCTCGCCGCCCCGCTGTCCCTGGGCCTGCTGGCCCTGGGCGCCGGTCTCGGCCTGTCGCTGGTCTCGCGCCGGCGTCAGCTGCAGGAGGTCTGACCCACCCCCGGACCGCCGTCCCCTGCCCCGGGGCGGCGGTCCGGAGCACCACCCACGACTGCCCCGTCCCCGCTCCGGGGGCGGGGCGGTCGCGCGTGCGGGTCAGACCAGCTCGACGCCGGGGTACAGCGGGTGGGCACCGACGATCTCGGCCGCGCGGGCCCGGGTGCGCTGGGCGACGGCGGCGTCCAGCCGGTAGCGCACCTTGGACTCCCCCTCGGCCTGCGTGGCGGTGAGGACGTCGGCCACCAGCTCGCCCACCTCGGTCAGCTCGGCCTCCCCCAGCCCGCGGGTGGTCAGCGCGGGGGTGCCGAACCGGATGCCGGAGGTGTACCAGGGGCCGTTCGGGTCGGCGGGCACGGCGTTGCGGTTGGTGACCAGCCCGGCCTCCAGCAGCGCCGCCTCGGCCTGGCGCCCGGTCAAGCCGGCGGCCCCGACGTCGGCGAGCACCAGGTGGTTGTCGGTGCCACCGGTGACCAGCCGGACGCCGCGGCGCAGCAGCCCCTCGGCCAGCGCCCGGGAGTTGGCGACGACCGCCTGCGCGTAGTCCGCGAAGTCGGGACGACGGGCCTCGGCGAAGGCGACGGCCTTGGCCGCCATCACGTGCGGCAGCGGCCCGCCGAGCACCAGCGGGCAGCCCCGGTCGACCGAGGGCGCGTACTCCGCGGTGCACAGCACCATCCCGCCGCGCGGCCCGCGCAGCGACTTGTGCGTGGTGGTGGTGACGACGTCGGCGTGCGCCACCGGGTCCAGGTCACCGGTCAGCACCTTCCCGGCGACCAGTCCGGCGAAGTGCGCCATGTCGACCATCAGGGTGGCGCCGACCTCGTCGGCGATCTCCCGCATCGCGGCGAAGTCGACCAGCCGCGGGTAGGCGGAGTACCCGGCGACCAGCACCAGCGGGCGGAACTCGCGGGCCTGGGCGCGCAGCGCCGCGTAGTCGATCAGCCCGGTCTCCGGGTCGGTGCCGTAGCTGGCCTGCTCGAACATCTTGCCGCTGATGTTGGGCCGGAACCCGTGTGTGAGGTGGCCGCCGGCGTCCAGGCTCATGCCCAGCATCCGCTGGTCCCCCAGCGAGCGGCGCAGCACCGCCCAGTCCTCGGTGGTGAGCGCGTCGACGTTCTTCACCCCGGCCTCGGCGAGGGCCGGGGACTCCACCCGGTGGGCCAGGATCGACCAGAAGGCGACCAGGTTCGCATCGATCCCCGAGTGCGGCTGCGGGTAGGCGTGCTCGGCGCCGAACAGCGCGCGGGCGTGCTCGGCGGCCAGCTCCTCGACGGTGTCGACGTTCTGGCAGGCCGCGTAGAACCGGCGCCCGGGGGTGCCCTCGGCGTACTTGTCGGAGAACCAGTTGCCCATCGCCAGCAGCACGGCGGGTGAGGCGTAGTTCTCGCTGGCGATGAGCTTGAGGCTCTCGCGCTGGTCGGTGAGCTCCTGGCCGATCGCTGCGGCGACCCGCGGCTCGACCTCGGCGATGACCTCGAGGGCGCTGCGGAAGGCGGTGCTCGCGGTGGACACGGTGGACGGGGTGCTGGTCATGACGGGTGCCTCCGGGCTCCGGTGGGTGCCCAGGCGCGCGGCGTCACGACGGGACCGCTCCCCGGTGGTGACCCACCTGTGCGCCAGTCACGGCCCGCGGCGAGGGTACCCGGCGGCACCGGGCACCCTCGCGGTCTCAGCCGGCCGGCGTCTCAGCTGGCCGGGCTGACGGAGCTCATGTTGAAGTCCGGCACCCGCAGCATCGGCATCCGGGCCCGGGTGAACCAGTCGTTCCACTCCCGGGGCAGCGTCTGCTCGCTGCGGCTGGCCTGGGTGGCCCGGCCCAGCAGAGACACCGGGGACTCGTTGAACCGGAAGTTGTTGACCGCACCGGTCACCTCGCCGTCCTCGACGAGGAAGACGCCGTCCCGGGTGAGCCCGGTGAGCAGCAGCGACTGCGGGTCGACCTCGCGGATGTACCAGAGCGTGGTCAGCAGCAGCCCGCGCTCGGTGGAGGCGATCATCTCCTCGGTCGACACCGTCGACGTCGGGTCCTCCAGCACCAGGTTGTCCAGCGCGGCGGTGGCCGGGGCGGTCTGCTGCAGGGCCCAGGCGCGCGGCCGGATCAGGTTGGTCAGCGTGCCACCGGAGATCCAGTCGATCGCCGGGGTGGCCATCCCGTTGTCGAACACCGAGGACATGCCCGAGGAGCCACCGACCACCTGGAAGGGCGCGCACTCCAGGCCCGGCTCGTTCGGGTCGCTGCGCAGGGTCAGCGGCAGCGCCGCGATCCGCTCGCCGATCCGGTTGCCGCCGCCGGCCCTGGCGTAGACGTTGCGGCCCTCGTCGGCGTCCCGGGCCTCCATCGTCCAGTAGGCGTAGATCATCAGGTCGCTGACCGTGGAGGGCGGCAGCAGCGTCTCGTAGCGGCCGGCAGGCAGCTCGACCCGGCGCTGGGACCAGGCCATCTTGCGCTGCACGTCGGCGGCGAGGGCCTCGACCGAGACGTCGGAGAAGTCCCGCGTCCCGACCCCCGCCCACACCGAGCGGCCGAAGTCGCGGCTCTTGCCGTTGAGCTCCACCCGGCCGGTGGGCTGGTCGTGCCGCAACCGCAGGCCGGTCGAGGTGCCCAGGTAGGTGGTGGACATCTGGTGCTCGGCGAACCCGAACAACAGCTCGTCGCGGGCGCCGGCCTCGCCGAAGGCCTGGCCCAGCGCGGGGGCGAAGTCCCGGAAGACCTCGATGGAGGTGGAGGCGGGCTCGGCGTCCCAGTCCCCCGACCCCGGGGGCACGTCGCTGACCAGCGGCACGGCGTCCTCGGCCGGGCCCGCGTCGCGCGCGGCCTGCTCGCTGGCGGCGACCAGCGCGGCGACGTCCGGGGTCCCGGTGCGGGCGACCGTGCCGGTGGCCATGCCCGCGCCGCCGTCGACGAAGCTGATGACGACGACCTGCCGCGAGCGCATCGCGCCGTTGGTGGTCAGGCTGTTGCTGGCCCAGCGCAGGTTCGCCTCGGAGCTGTCGACGACGTAGGTGACCTGCCCGTCGACGGTGGAGGCGGCCAGCGCGGCCTCGACGATCTGCTGTCCGGTCATGGCGCTCACTGACCGCCCTCCTGCACCGTGTTGAGGATGGTCGTGTTCTCGAACAGCGCGCTCGGGCAGCCGTGGCTGACCGGCGCGACCTGGCCCGGCTGGGCCTTCCCGCAGTTGAAGGCGCCGCCCAGCACGTAGGTCTGCGGACCGCCCACCCGGGTCATCGAGCCCCAGAACTCCGTCGTCGTCGCCTGGTAGGCGACGTCCTTGAGCTGGCCGGCGAGCTGGCCGCCCTCGATCCGGTAGAACCGCTGCCCGGTGAACTGGAAGTTGTACCGCTGCATGTCGATCGACCAGCTCTTGTCACCGACGACGTAGATCCCGCGGTCGACGCCGGCGATGATCTCCTCGGTGCTCGGCCCGCCGGGTGCCGGCTGCAGGGAGACGTTGGCCATCCGCTGCACCGGCACGTGCGCGGCGCTGTCGGCGAAGGCGCAGCCGTTGCTCCGGGAGAGTCCGCCCTTGGGCGCCGTGTTGCGGTCCACCTGGTAGCCGACCAGCACGCCGTCCCTGACGATGTCCCACTGCTGGCCGGCGACGCCCTCGTCGTCCCAGCCGACGGTGGACAGGCCGTGCACCGCGGTGCGGTCCCCGGTGACGTTCATCAGCGGCGAGCCGTACTGCAGGCTGCCCAGACCGTCGACGGTCGCGAACGACGTCCCGGCGTAGGCGGCCTCGTAGCCCAGCGCCCGGTCCAGCTCGGTGGCGTGCCCGATGGACTCGTGGATGGTGAGGAACAGGTTGGACGGGTCGACGACCAGGTCGTAGCGGCCGGCCTCGACCGAGGGCGCCTTCGTCTTCTCCCGCAGCAGCTCGGGGATCTCGGCGAGCTCGCCGCGCCAGTCCCAGGTGTCGCCGGTCAGGTACTCCCAGCCGCGCCCGGCCGGCGGCGCCAGCGTGCGCATCGACTCGAAGCCGCCGGTGGCCCGGTCGACGGTCAGCGCGGTGAACGTCGGGTGGATCCGGACCCGCTGCTGGCGGGTGCGGGTGCCGGCGGTGTCGGCGTAGTACTTCTGCTCCTTGACGTGCATGACGTCGCTCTGCACGTGCTCGACGCCGTCGGCGGCCAGCAGCCGCTCGGACAGCTCGACCATCAGCCCGGTCTTCTCCGCCTCCGGGACGGCGAACGGGTCGACCTCGTAGGCCGAGACCCACTCGGCGTCGGGGTACACCGGCTCGGGGGCGAGCTCCACCCGGTCGGTGTTCACCGCGGCCGACACCTGGGCGACCAGCACCGCCTCCTCGGCCAGCCGGACCGCCTCCGCGGCGGTCAGCACGACCCCGGCGGCGAAGCCCCAGGTGCCCTCGTGCACGACCCGGACGGCCAGGCCCAGGTCCTCCCCGTCGGCGGCCGCCTCGACCCGGGCGTCACGCAGCCGCAGCGTCTGGGTGCGGATCCGCTCCACCCGGATGTCGGCGTGCTCGCAGCCCAGGTCGACGGCCCGGGTGAGGGCCGCGTCGGTGAGCGCGGACAGCGGGAGAGCGAGGAACGACTCGTCGACCGAGCGGTGTTCTGCCACGTCCCTTGTCTACCAGCCGGGACCGACGGAGGAGACTCGGTTCGTGAGCACTGCTGAGGACCCGTACCGCGTCTCGATGGTCTGCCTGGGCAACATCTGCCGCTCCCCGATCGCCGAGGTGGTGCTGCGGCAGATGGTCGAGGACGAGGGGCTCGGGGACCGGGTCGTCGTCACCTCGGCCGGCACCGGGCACTGGCACGTGGGCGGCCCGATGGACCCCGGCTCCGCCACCGAGCTGCGCGCGCACGGCCTGGACCCCTCCCGGCACGTGGCCCAGCAGATGACGGCCGACCGGGTCGGGGAGTTCGACCTGCTCGTCGCGATGGACACCGCCAACCTCGCCGACCTGCAGGAGATGGTGGGCGACCGGCGCCGTCCCCGCGTCGTGCTGCTGCGCGACCTGGACCCCGACGGCGACCCGGACCAGTCCGTCCCGGACCCCTACGGCGGGGGCCCCGAGGGCTTCAGCACCGTGTACCGGCAGGTCGAGGCAGCGTGCGCCGGCCTGGTCGCCCGACTGCCGGAGCTCCTCGCCGACCGGTGAGTCGCCCCGGGGACGCCGGGTAGGGCCTCGGGGTGCCCGGAGACGACGTCACCCTGACCTTCGGCGGGACCGCGACGACCCTGCTCCGGCTGGGCCCGTTCACCCTGCTCACCGACCCCAACTTCCTGCACCGCGGCCAGCTCGCCCACCTCGGGTACGGGCTGCGCAGCCGCCGGCTGACCGACCCGGCGATCACCCCGGCCGACCTGCCCGAGCTCGACGCCGTGCTGCTCAGCCACATGCACGGCGACCACTGGGACCGGGTCGCCACCGCCGAGCTGCCCAGGCCGCTGCGGGTGGTGACGACGCCGGAGGCCGCGCGCTGCCTGGCCGACCGCGGGTTCACCGCCACCGAGGACCTCCGCCCCTGGCAGACCACCACCCTCGACCGGGACGGCGCCACGCTGCGGGTCACCTCGGTGCCCGGCGTGCACGGCCCCGGCCCGCTGGCCCGGCTGCTGCCGCAGGTGATGGGCAGCGTGCTGGAGCTGGTCCGGGACGGCGCGGTCACCTGGCGGGGCTACGTCACCGGGGACACCCTGCTGCGCCCGGTGCTGGCCGAGGTGCTCGAGCGCTGCGGCCCGCTGGACGCGATGGTGCCGCACCTGGGCGGCACGAGGATCGGACCGTTCCTGGTGACCATGGACGCCCGTCAGGGCACCGACCTGGTCGAGCTGCTGCGCCCGGGGCTGACCGTGCCGGTGCACTACGACGACTACGGGGTGTTCCGGGACCCGCTGGGGGCCTTCGTGCAGGAGGTGGCCCGGCGACGGGCGCCCGGCGTCGTGCGGACGGTGGCGCGCGGGCAGACCGTGGACCTGCGCCCCTGAGCTCAGCCGCGGGCCTCCGCGGCCAGCCGCATCGCCCGCTCCTGCACCTGCGCACGCAGCTCCCGCTCGTCGACGGTGGTGGAGACGCCGTCCCGGACCACCTGCCGGCCGGCGACCCAGGTGTCGCGCACGTGCCGGGAGCCGACCGACCAGACCAGGTGGGTGAGCAGGTCGGTGGGGTCCCCGACCGGCACGAAGGCGATGTCGTCGCTGTCCACGTGCACCAGGTCCGCGCGCCGGCCCGCGGTCAGCTGGCCCAGGTCGGGCCGGTCGACGGCGGCGGCGGCCGCGCCGGTGGCCAGCCAGAAGGCCTCCGGCGCGGTGATCGCGGTGGCGTCCCGCTCGCGCAGCCGGGCCAGCTGGGCGGCCAGCCGGAGGTCCTCGAAGAGGTCCAGGTTGTCGTTGGACGCCGGCCCGTCGGTGCCCATGCCGACCCGGATGCCCAGGTCCAGCATGTCCCGCAGCCGGGCGGTGCCACTGGCCAGCTTGGTGTTGGAGCCCGGGCAGTGCGCGACAGCGACGTCGTACTCCCGCCACAGCTCCAGGTCGGCGTCGTCCATGTGCACGCAGTGGTCGGCCAGCACCCGGCCACCGAGGACGTCGTGGGCGGCCAGCAGCTGCGGGACGCTCAGCCCGTGGGTGGCCAGCAGCTCGTCGCCTTCGGTGGCGGTCTCCGCGACGTGGATCGTCAGCAGCAGGCCGTGCTCCCGGGCTGCCACACCGGCGTCCCGGAGGACCTCCAGGGGCACCGTGTAGGCCGAGTGCGGGCCGATGCCGAACTCGACCTGCGGGTCCGAGGAGGCGGCCAGCGACACCGCCGTCTGCAGCTGCTCGTCGAAGGTCCCGTAGCCGGACAGCCCGATCAGCGGGTTGGCCACGATCGTCCGGGCGCCGGTGGCCCGCACCGCCGTCGCGATCCGCTCGGGCTGGAAGTACATCTCCACGCTGGTCGTCACGCCGTGCCGCAGCATCTCCGCCGACGCCGCGGTCATCGCGACCTCGATGTCCTCGGGGGTCAGCCGGGCCTCGCGCGGCCACATCACCTCGCGCAGCCAGCGGTCCAGCGGCAGGCCCTCGCCCTGCCCCCGGAACAGCACCATCGGCGCGTGCGAGTGGGTGTTGACCATGCCGGGGGTGAGGACGCCGGGGAGGGCGGTCACCTCGGCCCCGGGGGCCTCCGGGGCGTCGCCCGCGGGGCCCACCCAGCTGATGACGCCGTCCTCGACGTCCAGCACGGCGTCGGGGACGACGGTGCCGGCCCGGTCCCCGAGGACGACGGCCCGGGCGGTGAAGCGCTGCATGTCCCCGGACGGTAGTGCGCCTGACGCCGACCCCGCCGATACCGTGGGCCCATGTCCGTCCTCGCCGCAGCAGCGTCCGCCGACCAGGGCGGGATCACCGGGTGGTTGCTCGACGTCGTCCAGACCCTGGGCCCGGTGGGCGTCGGGTTCGCGATCCTGCTGGAGACCGTCGTCCCGCCGATCCCCAGTGAGGCCGTCCTCGGCCTGGCCGGGGTGCTGATCAGCGAGGACACGAGCCTGCTCGTCCCGATGATCGTGGCCGCCACCCTCGGGTCCGTCGTCGGAGCTGCCGTGCTCTACCAGGTCGGCCGGTCGCTGGGCCCCCGTCGCTCGCACCTCTTCCTGGACCGGCTGCCGCTGGTCAAGACCGAGGACGTCGACCGCACCTTCGACTGGTTCGTGCGGCACGGCCGGTCCGCGGTGTTCTTCGGCCGGATGGTGCCGATCGTGCGCAGCTTCGTCTCGGTGCCCGCGGGCGTGGTGAAGATGCCGTGGCCGCAGTTCCTGCTCTACACCGCGGCCGGGTCGCTGATCTGGAACAGCCTGCTGATCGGGCTCGGGGTCGCCCTGGGCCCGGTGGTCAACGACTACCTGCACTACGTCGACTACCTGATCTACGTGGCCGTCGTCGGCGCCGTCGTCTGGTTCGTCTACCGGGCCGTCAAGGAGAAGCGCGAGCAGCGCCGCACCGGCCCGCCCGGCCGGCACTCCGCCGACCGGGTCGTCGAGCGGCACGGCGAGCGCGAGGACGTCGACACCCCGTGACCGGGCGGTCCCGGCCGCGGGTCGTGGCCTTCGACGTCAACGAGACGCTGCTGGACCTGACCCCCGTCCGGGACGCCCTGGGCGAGCGCGGCGTGCCCGGCGAGCTGTTCGGCACGGTCTTCTCCCGCACCCTGGGCACCGGGTTCGCCGCGGCGACCGCCGGCACCTGGTGCTCCTTCCGGGAGGCCTTCGACGCCGCGCTCACGCAGCTGACCGACCTCTCCGCCGCGGACCGGTCCGGCGTGGCCGACGCCTTCGGTGGGCTCTCCCCGCACCCCGACGTCGCCCCGGCGTTGCAGCTGCTGGCCGACGCCGGTGTCCGGGCCGTCACGCTGACCCACGGCGCACCCGGGGTCGCCGAGGCCGGCCTGGCCCGCGGCGGGGTGGACCACCTGGTCGAGCGGTCGCTGTCCTCGGAGGCGATCCGGGCCTGGAAGCCGGCCCGCGAGGTGTACCTGTGGGCCGCGGGGGTGTGCGACGTCGTCCCGGCGGACCTGGCGCTGGTCGCCGTCCACGCGTGGGACGTGCACGGCGCCCAGCAGGCCGGGCTGACCGGTGGCTGGGCCGCCCGGGCCGAGCGCCGGCACGCCGCGGTGTTCGGCGAGCCGCACGTGCGCGGCGCGGACCTCGTCGAGGTGGTCCGCGGCCTGCTGGCACTGCCCCCCACCGGGTGAGCGGACCTGCCGGGACCGGATGGCTGCACTAGCGTGACCGCGACGCTCACCGGCGCCTCGCCGGTGCCTCTCCGAGCACGATGCAGACCACGATGGGGGCCACCCGTGTCCGACCGCCCAGACGACCGCCGAGCCGACGACGACGCCGGCCGAGGCGCCGGGGACGACGTCGAGGCCCCCTCGCAGGACGCCCCGCGCCGCACCGACGGCGACCGGTGGCAGGCCTCGGTGGACAGCTGGTCCGGCAGCGGGACCGAGAGCCCCACCGAGTCCACCCGGGAGATCCGGCTCGACGGCTCCCCCGAGCCGGCACCGGCTGCCGCGGACTGGGCGCAGTCGGCGAGCTGGGAGCAGTCCAGCTGGCAGACCCCCGCCGCCGCCCCGGCGGCCGCGTCGTGGGAGCAGTCCGCCGCGCAGCCCACCAGGCCGGCCGACGAGCGCAGCTGGGAGCAGACCCAGCAGGACCAGATCGCCTCCTGGCAGCAGCCGCCGTCCTGGCAGCAGGACGCGCAGGCCGAGAGCGCGAGCACCCCGGCCCAGCCCGCGAGCCCGGCCCAGCCCGCGAGCCCGGCGCCCGCCGCGGAGAACGGCGCGGCCTCCTGGCGCCCGGCCGACCAGCCGCCGCCGGCCTGGGAGCCCAGCGGCGCCTGGCAGTCCCCCACCGCGACCCCGGGACAGCCGTCGGCCCCGCAGCAGCAGGCCCCGCAGCAGCAGGTTCCGCAGCAGCAGGCCCCTCAGCAGCAGGCGTGGGAGCCCCCGCCCGGCGCCCGTCCCTGGGAGCAGCAGGACGGTGCCCGGCACCAGCCCCCGGCCACCCCGCCCCAGGGCCAGCCGCAGGGACAGCAGGGCCCCTACGGCCAGCCCGCCCCGCAGGACCAGTCCGGCCAGCAGGGCCAGCAGTGGGGTCAGCAGCAGCCGTCCTCCGGCGGGTGGGGCAGCCAGGGCAGCACGTCCTCGGGCTGGCAGCCGCAGGGCCAGCAGTCGGCCGGCCCGCCGCCGTCCCTGACCTCCCAGTCGCTGCTGCGCCAGACCACCGAGACCCCGACCCGGGGCTGGCGCCGGTTCGTGCACAAGGCCAGCGGCGGCACCTACAACCCGGGGCTCTCCCCCGCCGAGGTCGAGCACCGGGCGCTGGTCGCCCGGGTGACCACGCCGGTGCGTGGCAGCAACCGGATCGCCGTCGTCAGCCTCAAGGGCGGCATCGGCAAGACCACCACCACCTGCTGCCTGGGCCTCACGCTGGCCCACCACCGCGGGGACCGGGTCGTCGCCGTCGACGCCAACCCCGACGCCGGCACCCTGGCCGAGCGGCTGACCAACGTCACCGACGTGACCGTCCGCGACCTGCTCGCCGCGGTCGAGGAGATCCGGTCGTTCACCGACGTCTCGGCGTTCACCTCGCTGGCCGGTCGCCTGCAGGTGCTCGCCTCCGACCAGGACCCGGCGCTGTCCGAGGCGTTCAGCGAGGAGGAGTACCGCACCGTCGCGGACATCCTGGCCCGCTACTTCAACATCATCCTCACCGACTCGGGCACCGGCCTGCTGCACTCGGCGATGTCCGGGACGCTGGCCATCGCCGACTCCCTCGTCGTCGTCGGCGCACCCTCCGTGGACGGCGCCAGCCGGGCCAGCAAGACCCTGGACTGGCTGATCGCGCACGGCCACGAGGAGCTCGTGTCCCGCTCGGTCGCCGTCATCTCCAGCGTCCGGCCCAACACCGGCGACGTCGACATGGGCATGGTCCGGGACCACTTCGCCGCCCGCTGCCGCGCCGTGGTCGAGATCCCCTACGACCAGCACCTGGTCACCGGCGGGCTCATCGACCTGGACCGGGTCGGCGCCCCCGCCCGGCAGGCGTTCCTGGAGCTGTCCGCGCACGTCGCCGACGGCTTCGCGATGCCCCCGCTGCAGCGCAAGCCCGTCGCCTGACCCCGGTGCAGCGGCTCGTCGACACCCCGCACGGTCTCGCGCGGGTCACCGTCGACGAGCCGGCCGGGGCCGTCGTCGGCACCCTGCTGCTGGGGCACGGCGCCGGCGGCGGCATCGAGGCCCCGGACCTGCTGGCCGCCACCGCGGCCGGCACGGACGCCGGGTGGCGGGTGCTGCGGGTCGAGCAGCCCTGGCGGGTCGCCGGCAAGCGGATCGCCCCCGCCCCGCCCCGGCTGGACGAGGGCTGGCTGGCGGTGCACGCCGGGGTCACCGACCTGCTGGCCGGCCCGGTCGTCCTCGGGGGCCGCAGCGCCGGTGCCCGGGTGGCCTGCCGGACCGCCGCCGCACTGGGCGCGGCCGGTGTGCTGTGCCTGGCGTTCCCGCTGCACCCGCCCGGCAGGCCGGAGAAGACCCGGATCGCCGAGCTGACCGGCGTCGTCGTCCCCGCGCTGGTGGTGCAGGGCCGCACCGACGCCTTCGGCGGGCCCGACGAGGTGACCGCCGCGCTGGCCGGTCACCCGGCGCTGGTGGCCCCCGTCCGCGGCGACCACGCGATGAAGGCCGACCCGGACGCCGTCCGCGCCGCCGTCGCCGACTGGCTGCCCACCCTCGGCTGAGCCGCCCTCACCCGAGCCGGACGCACCTGCCCCCCCGGACGCACGACCGCCCGGCACCTGACGGGCAGGTGCCGGGCGGTCGGGACGTGCAGGGCTCAGCGGCGGAAGCGGCGGACCACCAGTGCCACCAGGACCAGGGCACCGACGCCGATCGCGGCGGGCTTGGCGAACTGGGTGAACGCAGCACCGCCGGCGACCTCGAGCAGGTCGATCGGCTCGGGCTCGGACTGCACCGGGCGCGGGCGCGAGGCGGCCGGGCCGGAGGTGCCGGGCTTGTTCGGCGGGGCGGTGGTGCCCGACGGCGGCTTGCTGGGTGCCTTCGCGGCCGAGGATGCCTTGTCCGCGGCCTTGTCGGCGGCCTGGGCGGTGGCCGCCCCGGCGGTGCGGGCGGCCTCCGCGACCGGGTTGTCGGCGTCGGTCGAGGCGACCGACTCGGCCACCTCGCCCACGGCACCGGCAGCCGTCGCGGCGGCCTCGGCGACCGCGCCCTTGACGGTGGGCTCCTGCTTCTCGGCAGCGGCGGCCTGGTCCAGGGCGTGCTGCTCGTCGCTGGTGCCCAGCTGGGCGGCGAGCTTGTCGGCGAACTGGCCCAGCAGCTTGTTGCCCACGTCGGTCATCACGCCGCGGCCGAACTGGGCCGGGCGGCCGGTGATGTTGAGGTCGGTGAGCACGTTGACCCGGGTCGAGGTGCCCTCGTCCTGCAGCTGCGCGGTCACGACGGCGGCGGCCGTGCCGTTGCCGCGCTGGTCCTTGCCGCGGGCGTCGATGACGGCCTTGTGGGTGGCCTCGTCCTTCTCGATGAAGGAGGCCTTGCCCGCGTAGGTCAGGTTGATCGGGCCGAGCTTGACCTTGACCCGCCCGGTGAAGTCGTCACCGGTGACGGAGTCCAGGGCCGCGCCGGGCATGCAGGGCGCGATCCGCTCGATGTCCAGCAGCACCCGCCAGGCGTCGTCGATGGGCACGGGGACGATGAACGAGTTCTCCAACTGCACTGCTGGACCTCCAGGTGGGTGGCGGACAACGGCCGGCCCGCCCCTCTCGGGACGGGCCGGCCGGTGCACGAGGAACTGCTGTGGTGGGGCCTTGATCCGACGCTACAGCCCAGCGGCCGCGGTCACAGCTCGTCGGGTGAGCACCCGGGCGAGGTGCTGGCGGTAGTCGGCCTGGGCGTTCAGGTCGCTGCTGGGCTCGGTGCCCTCGGCGGCCTGGGCTGCGGCCGCGGTGACCGTCTCCAGGCTGACGTCGGCCCCCACGAGGGCCGCCTCGACCGCGCGGGCGCGGATCGGGGTGGACCCCATGTTGGTCAGTCCGATGCGGGCCTCGGTGATGCGCGAGCCCTCCCGGCGGACGGCCGCGGCGACGGCCACGATCGACCACGCCTGGGCCACCCGGTTGAACTTCTCGTACCGGACGCCCCAGTCGCTGCCCAGCTTGGGCACCCGGACCTCGACGAGGAGCTCACCGTCGGCCAGCGCGGTGGTCAGGTAGTCCACGAAGAACTCCGTGGCCGGCACCGTGCGCCGCGCGCCGCCGAGACCGGCGATGACGAACTCGGCGTCCAGGGCCAGCGCCACGGCCGGCAGGTCACCGGCCGGGTCGGCGTGCACCAGGGCGCCGCCGAAGGTCCCGCGGTGCCGGACGGCGGGGTCGGCCACGGTCTCGGTGGCCTCGGCGATCAGCTTCCCGTACTGCGCGATCAACGGGTCGGTGATCACGTCGTGGTGGGTGGTCATCGCACCGATGACCAGGCTGTCGCCGTCCTCGCGGACGCCGCGCAGCTCGGTCACCCGGGTGATGTCCACGACCGTCTCCGGTGCGGCCAGCCGCAGCCGCATGACCGGGATGAGCGACTGCCCACCGGCCAGGATCTTCACGTCCTCCCCGCCGGCGGCGATGGCCTGCAGGGCCTCGTCGACGGTGGTGGGGCGGGCGTAGGCGAACGACGCTGGGATCACTTGGCTGCCTCCTCGATGCCGGACTCGGTGGTGCGGGCGCCGCCGTAGGCGTTGCTGCCCTCGGCAGCGCGGGCCCCGCCGTCCCCGCCCTGGTGGATGGCCCGCCAGACCCGCTCGGGCGTCATCGGCATCAGGATGTCCTTCACGCCCAGGTGCCGGACGGCGTCCAGCGCGGCGTTGACCACGGCCGGGGTGCTGGCGATGCAGCCGGCCTCGCCGACGCCCTTGGCACCCAGCGGGTTGTCCGGGGCGGCGTGCGTGGTGTTGCCGGTGTCGAAGTGCGGCAGGTCCATCGCCGAGGGCACCAGGTAGTCCACGAACGTGCCGGTGGTCAGGTTGCCGTCGGCGTCGTAGATGGCCTCCTCGTACAGGGCCTGGCTGATGCCCTGGGCGAGCCCGCCGTGCATCTGCCCCTCGACGATGATCGGGTTGACGATGTTCCCGATGTCGTCGACGCAGGCGTACTTGCGGATCTTGACGAAGCCGGTGTCGGTGTCGACCTCCATCGCGCACAGGTGGGTGCCGTGCGGGAAGGAGAAGTTCGTCGGGTCGAACGCGGCCTCGGCGTCGATCGAGGGCTCGATGCCCTCCGGGTAGTCGTGCGAGGCGAAGATCGCCAGCGCGATCTCCTGGATGGCGAGCCCGGCGCCCGGCGTCCCCTTGACCGAGAAGCGACCACCGGAGAACTCCAGGTCGTCCTCGCTGGCCTCGAGCAGGTGCGCGGCGACCTTGCGGGCCTTGGCGACGACCTTCTCGGCGGCCTTGACCACCGCGGTGCCACCGACGACCAGCGAGCGCGAGCCGTAGGTGTCCAGGCCGCGGGCGCTGACGGCGGTGTCACCGTGCAGCACCTCGACGTCGTCGAAGGGCACGCCCAGCTCGTCGGCGACGATCTGGCTCCAGGCCGTCTCGTGGCCCTGGCCGTGCGGGGTGGAGCCGGTGACGACCTCGACCTTGCCGGTGGGCAGCATCCGGATGGAGGCCTGCTCCCAGCCGCCGGCGCCGAAGGACAGCGAGCCGAGCACCCGGGAGGGGGCCAGGCCGCACATCTCGGTGAACGTGGAGATGCCGATGCCCAGCTGGACCGGGTCGCCGGACTCGCGGCGGCGCGCCTGCTCGGCCCGCAGCTCGTCGTAGCCCAGCAGCTCGAGCGCGGCCTGGGTGGCCTGCTCGTAGTCACCGGAGTCGTAGGACAGCCCGGCCACCGTGGTGAACGGGAACTCCTCGGCGTTGATCCAGTTCTTGCGGCGCAGCTCCATCGGGTCCATGGACAGCTCGACGGCGAGCTCGTCCATGATCCGCTCGATCGCGAACGTCGCCTCGGGCCGGCCGGCGCCGCGGTAGGCGTCGGTGGGCACCTTGTTGGTGAAGACGCCGTCGCACTCGAAGCGGTAGGCCGGGAACTTGTAGATGCCCGGGAACATGAAGGCGCCCAGCGCCGGCACACCCGGGGTGATCAGGCGCAGGTAGGCGCCCATGTCGGCCAGCAGCCGGACCCGCAGGCCCTTGACGTTGCCCTCGCGGTCGGCGGCGACGTCGATGAACTGCACCTGGTCGCGCCCGTGGTGGGCGGTCATCAGGGACTCCGAGCGGGTCTCGGTCCACTTGATCGGCTTGCCCAGACGGCGCGCGATCAGCAGGGCCAGGATCTCCTCCGGGTTGACCTGCAGCTTGCCGCCGAAGCCGCCGCCCACGTCGGGGGCGATGACGCGCAGCTTGTGCTCGGGGATGCCGGTGGTCAGCGCCGCCATCACGCGCAGGATGTGCGGGATCTGGGTCGCCGACCACAGCGTGTAGTTGTCGCCGGTGACCCCGACGACGACCGAGCGCGGCTCCATGAACGCAGGGATGAGGCGCTGCTGGACGAAGCGGCGGGACACCACGACCTCGGCGGCGTCGAACGCGGCGTCGGTGTCGGTGCCCGTGCCGGCCTCGCCGGCGTCGAAGACGAAGTGGTAGCTGGTGTTGGACTCGGTGTGGTCGTGGACCAGCGCCGAGCCCTCCTTCACCGCCTCCTCCATGTCCAGCACGACCGGGAGGGGCTCGTAGTCGACGTCGATGGCCTCGACGGCGTCCACGGCGGCGGTGCGGCTGCGGGCCACCACGATCGCCACGGCCTCACCGACGTGGTTGACGCTGTCCACGGCGATCGAGGGGTGCCCCGGGTTGACCATGTCGGGGGTGACCGGCCACGCGCAGGGGATCGAGCCCTGCTCGTCCTTGAAGTCCTGGCCGGTGTAGACCGCGACCACGTTGGGCCGGTCCTTCGCCGCACTGACGTCCAGGTTGCTGATCGTCGCGTGCGCGATGGGGCTGCGCAGCACCGACATGTAGAGCATGCCGGGCTGGACCATGTTGTCGGTCCAGGTGGTCTTGCCGGTGATCAGCCGGGCGTCCTCCTTGCGGAGTCGCGCCGAACCGACCTCCTTGGCCGGGGCGTCCGGTGTCGCGGTGCTCGGGTCCTCGGTGAGGGTCATGCCTGCGCTCCCGTCGTCTCGACGGAGTGGGCGCCCGCCGAGCTCATCTCGCCGGCGGCCTGCTGGACCGCCTTGACGATGTTCTGGTAGCCGGTGCAGCGACAGAGGTTGCCCTCGATGCCCTCGCGGATCTCGTGCTCGCTGGGGTCCGGGTTGTTCTTGAGCAGGTCGATCGAGGCCATGATCATCCCGGGCGTGCAGTAGCCGCACTGCAGTCCGTGCTGCTCGTGGAAGGCCTTCTGCACCGGGTGCAGGGTGGCGCCGTCGGCGACGCCCTCGATGGTGGTGACCTCGCTGCCGTCGGCCTGCACGGCCAGGACGGTGCAGGACTTCACACTCTCGCCGTCCAGGTGCACGGTGCAGGCGCCGCAGTTGCTGGTGTCGCAGCCGACGACCGTGCCGACCTTGCCGAGCTGCTCTCGCAGGTAGTGGACCAGGAGGGTCCGGGGCTCGACGTCGTCCGAGTAGGACGCCCCGTCGACCCGCACGTTGATCTGCGTCATGTCCTCCGCCTCGTTGCAGGGTGCTGTGGCAGCGGTCACCCGCTCCGCCCTGGAGTGTGCCGACGCACACAGTCCTTAGGCCACGCTTACCTGTCAACGACGCGAGGACCACACCCGCACGGGCGTCGCTGCGACCCACTCTGGGCCGCAAGCACGGGCGATCCGGCCTCAGGCGTCCGCAGTCGCCCACGGGGGCAACGTTGCAGGCCGTTGCAGCTGACGGGCCTCCCGGCGCCGCAGCACCGCCGAGACGGCGAGCACCCCGAGCCCGACGACGGCCAGCGCCACGCCCACCGGCGACGTCGCGCGGTACCCCAGGCCCGCCGCGATCACCGACCCGCCGAGCAGCGCGCCCAGCGCGTTGGCCGCGTTCAGGGCCGAGTGCCCGGCCGCCGCGCCGATCAGCTCGGCGTCCCCGGCGACCTCCATCAGGCGCAGCTGCAGGGTCACCACGAGCACCGAGGTCACCACCGAGACCAGGCACGCGAGGACCAGCAGGGACACCGGGTGCAGGGCGGCGACGCCCATCAGGCCCAGCAGCAGACCGGTCGCCACCATCGCCCCGACCAGCGAGCGGAACAGCGCGACGTCGGCCAGCTTCCCGCCCAGCAGGGTGCCCAGCACGCCGCCGATGCCGAAGGCCAGCAGCACCACGGGCACGAAGCCCGCGCCGGCGCCGGTGACCTCGGTGGTGATCGGCGCGATGTAGGCGTAGAGCGCGAACACCCCGCCGAAGCCGAACACCGCGGCCCCGATGGTCAGCCAGACCTGGGGCAACCGCAGCGCGGCCAGCTCGGTGCGCACGGTGGCCTCCGGGGTCCCCGGCGTCCGCGGGACGACGGCGACGACGGCCACCGCGGTGAGGACGGCGACCACCGCGACCGCCACGAAGGCCGACCGCCAGCCCAGCTGCTGCCCCAGCCAGGTGGCGGCGGGGACGCCGGCGAGGTTGGCCGCGGCCAGCCCGAGCATCACCGCGCTCACCGCCCGGCCCTTGAGGCCCGGGGCCACCAGCGAGGCGGCGACCAGCGACGCGACGCCGAAGTACGCACCGTGCGGCAGCCCGGCCAGGAAGCGGGCGACCAGCAGCGTCCCCTGGCCGGGGGCGAGCACGGTGAGCACGGTGCCGGCCAGGAACGCGGCCAGCAGGCCCAGCAGCAGGGCCCGGCGGGGCAGCCGGGCGGCGGTGGTCGCGATGACCGGCGCCCCGACGACGACGCCGAGCGCGTAGGCCGACACCAGGTGGCCGGCGCTGGGGATGTCGACGTCGACACCGCGGGCGATCTCGGGCAGCAGGCCCATGGTGACGAACTCGCTGACCCCGATGCCGAAACCGCCCAGGCTCAACGCGCCGATCGCCAGCGCCACCTGCAGCCGGCCGAGCTCCCGCGGCGTCACGGGTCGGGTCGCCGTCGCGGCGGGCTCGGCGCTCAGGGGCTCGGTGCTCAGGGGCTCGGTGCTCAGGGGCGCGGTGCTCAGGGGCGCGGTGCTCAGGGGCGCGGCGCTCAGGGGCGCGGCGCTCAGGGGCGCGGCGCTCAGGGGCTCGGTGCTCACGGAGCAGGCCAAGGGCAGCGGGGCGCGGGCCATTCCGCCGGTCAGCCGGTCGGGCCGGTCAGCGGGAGGGACGCCGCAGCCGCAGCAGCTGGCCGGCGGCGGCCGCCCGCCGCGGGGAGCTCACCGGGAGGACGTCGAGCAGGCCCTGCCAGACGGCGGCGTCGTCGGCGGCCTCGGGCAGCCGGCTGTAGCGCAGCAGCAGCTCCGGGCGCTGGGAGCGCAGCACGGCCGAGCGCAGCGAGCCGGTGAGCCGGGCCCGCGCGGTGCGCACGCCGGGGGCCTCCGATCGGGGCAGCAGCGCCCCCGGGTAGCGCTCGAGCGCGGGGCCCACGGCGCCGCGGGCCAGCAGCCGGCGGACCTGGTCCAGGTCGGTGTCCAGCGCGCTGGTCAGCCGGTAGGGCCGGGAGCCCAGCAGCTCGGTGCCCTCTCCGAGCAGCCGGCGCAGCCGGGACAGCTCGGCGCGCACGGTGACCGCGGCGGCGTCCCCGGGGTGCACCTCGACGGCGAGCTGCTCGGCACTGCGGCCCTCACCGGCGACGGCGGCCTCGGCCAGCAGCAGGAGCAGCTCGGAGTGCCGCAACGACAGCTCGGTGCGTCCGGCCGGGGTGGTGAGCCGGGCGCGCTCGCGGCCCAGCACCTCCAGCAGCGGGCTGACCGGCCGGGCGGCCGGCGGCGGCGCGGACGAGCGGCCCAGCTGGTCGCGGTGCAGCCAGCGCAGCTCGGACTCCGCGGCGGCGACGGTGGCCCGGACGAGGGTGAGCACGTGCGGGCTGGCGACGTGGTCCCCGCCGGTGACGTCGATGGCGCCCAGCACCAGGCCGGTGACCGGGTCGTGCACCGGGGCCGCCGAGCAGCTCCAGTGCTGCACCGGGCGGCTGTAGTGCTCGCCGCCGTAGATCTGCACCGGGGTGTCCAGGGCCAGGGCGGTGCCCGGGGCGTTGGTGCCGGCGACGTCCTCGCCCCAGCGGGCGCCGGCCACGAAGTGCATCCGCTCGGCCTGGCCACGCAGCTGGGAGTCCCCCTCGACCCAGAGCATCCGGCCGGCCGCGTCGGTGACCGCGACGATCATCTTGTCGGCCTCCGCGTCGGCGACCAGCAGCCGGCGGATGACCGGCATGACCGCGGCCAGCGGGTGCGCCTCGCGGTAGGCCAGCAGCTCGTCGTCGAGCAGGTCGACCGGGGGCGGGGCACCGTCGGGGTCGACGCCGTTGCCCAGGCTGCGGCGCCAGGAGTCCCAGACCACCGAGCGCACCTGGTCCCGGCGGGGGGCGCCGCCCCGGGTGACCATCGCCTCGTGGGCGGCCCGCAGCCGGCGGGTGGCCACGGCGGTGGGCGCGCCGTCGGGCAGCGCGAACCAGGGGTTCAGCGTCGTCACGCGTCACCCTGCCCCGTCGTGCCCACCCAGTGGCTCATGTCACGCCCATCGTGACCGGTGCGACCCGATTCCGCCAGGAGTGCCGTCCCCGGTGGGGGGGGGAGGGGTCAGTCGCCGGTCTCCCAGGCCGGCAGCTGCCACGGCCGGACGACGGTGGCCAGCACGACCCCCGCGAGGGCGAAGGCAGCGACCACGACGGTGCCGATGGCGGCGCCGTCGTTGCCCAGCACCCCGACCAGCGGGGCGACGACGGCGCCGACGCCGAACTGGACGGCGCCGAGCATCGCGGCGGCGGTGCCGGCGGACTCCCCGTGCCGGCTCAGCGCGATGGCCGGGGCGTTGGGCAGGGCCAGGCCGCTGCCGGCGAGCACGACCCAGATCGGGATCGCGACGCCGAACAGGCCGCCGGTGCCGGTGGAGGCGAGCACCAGCAGGACGACGCCGGCGGCCCCGGCCAGGGCCAGGCCGCCGACCAGGATCGCCTGGGGCTGGAAGCGGCGCAGCAGCAGCGGGTTGAACTGGGTGGCCCCGATCAGCCAGATCGCACCGGCACCGAAGAGCAGCCCGAACTGCTGCTCGTCGAGCCCGAACTCGTCCTGGTAGACGAACGAGGCACCGGAGACGTAGCTGAACAACCCGGCCATGGTCAGCCCGGCGACGACGACGAGACCCACGAACACCCGGTCGCGGAACAGCCCGGCGTAGGCCCGGACGGTGACGCCGAGCCCGGCCGCGGCCCGTCGCTCGGGCGGCAGCGTCTCCGGCAGCGCGGCGCCGACGACGAGCACCAGCAGCAGGCCGTAGACGGCCAGCGCGACGAAGACGCCCCGCCAGGAGGTGTAGCGCAGCAGCTCCCCGCCCAGCGTGGGCGCGAGGACGGGCGCCGCGCCGATGACCAGGAACAGCCGGGACAGCAGCGTCGCCGCGGCCCGCCCGGTGTAGAGGTCGCGGACCACGGCCAGCGCGATCACCGCGCCGGCGGCGGTGCCCACGCCCTGCAGCACGCGCAGGGCCCCGAGGACGGCGATGTTCGGCGCGATGAGCACCAGCAGCGAGGCGACCACGTGCAGCGCGGTGCCGGCGATCAGCGGGCGCTTGCGGCCGAAGCGGTCCGAGAGCGGGCCGAGGACCAGCTGGCCCAGGGCGAGCCCGAGCAGGGTGCCGGTGAGGGTGAGCTGCACGGTGGCCGACGACGTCGCCAGGTCCTCGGCGATCGTCGGCAGCGCCGGCAGGTACATGTCGATGGTGAGCGGCCCCAGCGCGACGAAGGCGCCAAGGGTCAGGGCCAGCTTGGCCCGACCGGGCGGCGGCTTCGTGCCCGTGCGGGCGGTCTGCTGGGTGTCGGTGGCGGTGCTGATGGCGGTGCTCCTCGCGTCGTCGTCGTGCCGCCCCGGAGGAGGACACAGCAGACGCCAAGCCACCGGCGGACGGTCCTGTTCCCCGACCCGCCCGACGTCACCCGCTGTTCACGTCGGCGCTCAGCCGCGCGGCGGCCTCGCGGGCAGCAGCGCCCGGACGTCCCGGGCCCGCCAGGCCCCGCGCCAGAGGCCCACGCCGTAGGCCAGGTCCTCCAGCCGGCGGGCCGCGGCGAAGCGGAGCAGCCCGACCCGCTGCCGGTGCGGCCACCAGGCCCCGACGGCGTCCACGGTGGCGGCCAGCAGCACCAGCCGGCGGGCCCGGCGGCTGCCCAGCAGCGGGACGGCGAGCGGCCAGTGGTGCCGGGTGACCGAGCGGGCCAGCGTCCGGCCGGCCGCGAACGACCCGCGGACGACCAGCGTCGCGGCCAGCCCGGTCGGTGGCGGGTCCCCCAGCCGACGGGCCAGTCCCCGCGTGGCCACCGAGAGCACCCCGGCCGCGGCCAGCGCCCCCGCCCGGCCGCCGAGCAGCACCAGCGCCCAGGCCGCCGCCGACCACGGCGACATCACCACCGGGGCCACCGCCGAGCCGTGCCGCTGGGCCAGGAGTGCCGCACCGGTGCCGTAGAAGGCGCGGCGGCGCAGCCACTCCCCGGTCCGGGCGGGGTGCTCGTGGGCGACCCGGGCGGCCGGTTCGTAGCGGACCCGCCAGCCGGCGGCGGCCAGCCGCCAGACCAGGTCGACGTCCTCGGCGACCTGCATGGACTCGTCGAAACCGTCGCCGAGGGCCTCCCGGCGGGCCAGCAGGGCGGCACTGGGCACGTAGGACACCCCGGTCAGCGGGGCGACGGCGGCCGGGTGGTCCCCCATGTCCAGCGCGCTGACGGCGTCCTCGTAGCCGGTGACCCAGCCCGGCCGCTCCCCCGGCAGCGCCGAGATCCGCGGTGCCACGAGGGCCAGCCGGGGGTCGGCGAGGTGCGCGGCGAGCACCCCGAGCCAGCCCGGTCGCGGCACGCAGTCGGAGTCCAGGAAGGCGACGGCACCGGTCCGGGCCGCCCGCAGTCCGGCGTTCCGGGCGGCCGAGGGGCCCCGGCTGGTGTCGTGCCGGAGCACGTCGGCCCGGTGCCGGGCGCTGACCGCGGCGAGCCCGGCCGGGTCCGCGGACCCGTCGTCGACGACGGTGACGGGAAGGTCCGCGGTCTCCGGGTCGGCGCGCAGCGCGGCCAGCAGCCGGTCCAGCTCGGCGGCCCGGTCCTTGACCGGCACGACCACCGTGACGTCGGCGGGGACCACCGGCGTCGGCCGGGGGTGGGCCAGGCCGCTGTCCAGCAGCCGGGCGGCCAGGGTGCCCGTCGTCCGGTCCCGCACGGTGAGCCCGCCCTCGACCAGCAGCGCGCGGGCGCGCGGGGTGAGCCGCAGCAGCCGCAGCGGGGAGCCGCCGAGCAGGGTCCCGCCGTCGTCCCGGTGCCGGGTGCGGGGGTCCAGGACGACGGCGAACCCGTCGGGCAGCCGGGCGTCGGGCGCCGGCCTCACCGGGGCGGGAAGACCGGGACGTCGCACCTGTGGACGGAGTCGTCCACGGTGACGAGGACCAGCCCCTCGACGAGGGCCTGGGCGATGAGCATCCGGTCGGAGGGGTCCCGGTGGTGGGGCGGGAGGTGAGCCAGCACCGCTGCGTGTGCCGACGTGAGGGGCAGTTCCGTGAACGACTCGTCCGGGCTGGTCCCGAGCAGGTGGTCGACGACGTCGAGCTTGCCGAGAGCGGACTCGACCGCCAGCTCGGCGGTGGTGACCGCCGAGAAGAACACGTCGTCGGTCGAGTCGGCCAGTGCCCGCCGCACCGGGTCCGGGAGCAGTGACTCGTCCCCTCCGGCCCACCGGACCAGGACGTGGGTGTCGCGCAGGAACCTCACTCGCCGTACCAGTCCTTCTCGTCCTGCTCGGTGGACTCGTCGGAGTCCGGCGCCATCTGGATCTGGCCCTTCCAGCGTCCGGGGGCGCGGCTCGGGACGGCGTCCACGATCGGGGCCAGCCTCGCCACGGACCGCCCGTGCCGGGAGATGACGATCCCCTCACCCGCCTCGACCCGCTTGAGCAGCGCGGACAGCTGCGCCTCGGCGTCGTACACGCTGACGACCGTGGTCATGACGCCCAGGATGTCTGGTCGGAGTTGGTCAGACCAGTTCCTGCGCCGCCACCGCGGGCCGCCGGAGGGCCAGGGTGCCCAGGAACCCGACGAGCAGGGCGAGCAGCACCCCGAGGTTGGCGTAGGCCCAGTCCCCGGTGCGACCGCCCAGGCCCAGCGGACCCAGCAGGTAGCCCTGCCAGTCCAGCCAGCCGGCCATCGCGTTGGTGACCAGGCCCCAGCCCAGCAGCGTGCCGACGACCAGCAGCGCCAGCGGCACCGGCGGGACCGAGCCGTAGCGGCCCCGGGCGTCGTAGAGGTCGGCCTCGGCGTAGTCGCGGCGTCGCAGCGCGATGTCGGCCAGCACCACCCCGCACCAGGCGGCGACCGGGACGCCCAGGGTGATCAGGAAGCCCTGGAACTGCACGATGAAGTCGCCCTCGGCGACGAAGACCACCCAGACGGCGCCCAGCACCATCAGCACGCCGTCGACGCCGGCCGCGGCCGCGCGCGGGATGCGGACACCGGCGGCCAGCAGGGCCAGGCCGGAGGAGTAGATGTCCAGCAGCGCGCCACCGACCAGGCCGAGCACCGCCACGACGACGAAGGGCACCAGGAACCAGGTCGGCAGCAGCTCGCCCAGCGCGCCGATCGGGTCGGCGCCGATGGCGGCGGCGAGGTCGCTGTCCGAGGCGGCCAGCAGCAGGCCGGTGACGAGCAGGACCACCGGGGCCAGCGCGGAGCCGAACGTGGTCCAGCCGACGACGCCGCGGGTGGAGGCGGTGCGCGGCAGGTAGCGGCTGTAGTCGGCCGCGGCGTTGACCCAGCCGAAGCCGTAGCCGGTCATCACGAAGACCAGCGCGCCGACGACGAACGCCGTCGACCCGGCGGGCACCGCACCGACCGCGGCCCAGTCGACCTGCGGCAGCACGAGCACCAGGTAGACCACGGTCAGCACGCCGCTGACCACGGTGATCACCGTCTGCATCCGCAGGATCGTGTCGAAGCCCAGCACGCCGCCGACCACCACGAGCCCGGCGACGACCAGCAGCGCGACCACCGTCGTCGCCGTCCCGCCGCCCCAGCCGAGCTGGGTGAACACCGTCGCGGTGGCCAGGGTCGCCAGGCTGGTGAGCACCGTCTCCCAGCCGACGGTCAGCACCCAGGAGAGCACCGCCGGCACCCGGTTGCCGTGCACCCCGAACGCCGCCCGGGACAGCACCAGGGTGGGCGCGGAGCCGCGCTTGCCGGCGATCGCGATGAACCCGCACAGCGCGAAGCTGACGACGATCCCGACCAGCCCGGCCAGCGTGGCCTGCCAGAACGAGATGCCGAAGCCGAGCACGAACGAGCCGTAGGACAACCCCAGCACGCTGACGTTGGCCCCGAACCAGGGCCAGAACAGCTGCCTGGGGGTGCCCCGCCGTTCGTCCTGGGCGATCACGTTGATGCCGTTGGTCTCCACCGCCACGGCGGGACCCTACGTCCGCCGCGGTGCCGCGCTCAGCCCAGCAGCCGCCCGGCCGGGTCGACCCGCCAGGTGCGGACGGCGCCGACCAGCCGGTCGACCATCCCGGCGAGCAGGACGGCGCCCTCCCCGGCGGAGGCCCCGGTCGGGTCACCCAGCACGCCGTTCGGACTGACCCCGGCCACGCCCTCGGCCCGCAGCCGGGGCAGCAGCGCACCGATCGGCGTCGTCTCCCCGGGCTCGGCGAGGTCCTCCCGCACGGCGCGCGGTTCCACGTGCAACAGCAGCGAGGTCTCGGTCCGGCCCGCGTGCGCGTCGCCGCCGGGGACGCCGCAGGGGAACCACGCGACGTCCCGGCCCTCCTGGCGGAGCAGCGGGACGGCGCTGCGCAGCGCCTCCAGGTTGCCGCCGTGGCCGTTGACCACCAGCAGCCGTCCGGCCCACCGCCCGGCGGAGCGGCCGTACTCGACCAGCAGCCCGGTCAGCGCCTCGGTGCCCAGGGAGATCGTGCCGGGGAACCCCTCGTGCTCACCGCTGGCGCCGTAGGCCAGGGCGGGGGCGAGCAGCAGGTCGCCCAGCTCGTCGACGGCGGCCTCGGCCACGGCGCAGGCCACGGTGGTGTCGGTGCCCAGCGGCAGGTGCGGACCGTGCTGCTCCACCGACCCCAGCGGCACGACGACGGTGGGCAGTGGCGGCAGCTCGGGCGAGCGGGCGGTGCGCAGGACGCTCACAGCTCCCCCGCCACCCGGTCGGCCTCCACGCTCGCCGCGACCGCGGTCCGGGGCGCCAGCACGTCACCGACCCGGTGCACCTCCAGGCCACTGGCGGCCAGCTGCGCCCACAGCGCGTCGTCGGGGGTCGGGGGGACGGCGGTCACGACCCAGTCCACCACCCGGGTCTCCTCGACCCCGGTCAGGTGGTGCAGCAGCCGGACGACCCGGCGTCCGTCGCTGCGGGCGTGCACACCCAGGACGACCCGCTCCACGGTCTGCGCGATGCCCGCGACGGCCGCCCGCCGGTGCCAGAGCTCCCGGTCCAGCGTGGGCCCCAGGTCCTGCGCGGACACCAGCGCCCCGGTGACCACCTCGACGGTGCACCCCGCCGCAGCCAGCGCCTCCGCGGTGGAGGGGGCGTGCGGACCGCCCAGCTCGTCGACCACCAGCACCGACCCGGAGGGTGTGACGGACCGGTCCAGCACCGCGCGGACGTCGGCCACCCGGGCGTCGTCCCCAGCCCAGTCGGGTCGCGCCGGGCGGGCGCCGGTGGCCAGCACGACGACGTCGGCGTCGGTGGGGACGCCGTCCACCCGGCAGCCGGTGCGCACGGTCACCCCGGCCCGGTCGCAGTCGGCCACGGCCGCCGTCACCAGGCCCCACAGCTCGCCCCGGCCCGGCGCCCGGACGGCGTCGCGCAGCTGGCCGCCCACCTCGTCGGCGGCCTCCAACAGGCACACCCGGTGGCCCCGGCGGGCGGCCGCCGCAGCGGTGCGGAGCCCGGCCAGCCCGGCGCCGACGACGACCACCGACCGCGGCCGGGTCGGGAACGGCAGCGGGACGGACTCCCGGCCGGTGCGCGGGTCCTGCAGGCACCCCAGCCAGCGGTTGGCGCCGACCCGGGCGGCGCACTCGCCGTTGCAGCCCACGCACGGCCGGACCGGCTCCCCGCGCCGCGCCTTCGCGACGAAGTCCGGGTCGGCGACCTGGCCACGGACCACCCCGACCAGGTCGCAGTCCCCGCGCTCCAACGCCGCCTCGGCCTGCTCCGGGGTGGTGACCCGGCCGACCCCGACCACCGGCAGGTCGACGGCGGCCCGGATCCTCGCCGCCAGCGGCAGCGCGTAGCCCGCCGGCGTCGCCATCGAGGGCTCGACCAGGTAGAGCGACTCGGTGGCGACGCCGACGGTGGTGGACAGCCAGTCGACGTCGCCGGTGGCCGCGAGCAGCCCGGCGACCGCCACGGCGTCCTCCGTCGTCGTCCCGCCGGGCTCGGCGGCGGCCAGCCGGACGCCGAGCAGCCGGTCCGGCCCCAGCACCCCGCGGACCGCGGCGACGACGTCGAGCAGCAGCCGGGCCCGCTGCTCGACCGGGCCGCCCCACCGGTCGGTGCGCCGGTTGGCCGCCGGGGACAGGAACGCCCGCAGCAGCGAGGACTGGCTGGCCTGCAGCTCCACGCCGTCCATCCCGCCGGCGACGACGTGCCCGGCGACCAGCTCGAACCCGGCGACGACGGCAGCCAGGTCGGCGTCCGTGGCCTCCCGGGGCACCTCGCGGAACAGCGCGTCGGCGACCGGGGAGGGCGCCAGCAGCGGCACCCGGGACAGCAGCGAGCTGCCCTGCCCGCCGTTGTGGCCGAGCTGGGCGACCACCAGCCCGCCGTGCCCGTGCACGGCGTCGGCGATCGCGCGGCAGCCGGCCACCACGGCCGGGTCGGTGCCGTCGACGACCTTCTCGTAGGGCCGGTCGTCGGCCGACACCGACAGCTCCTCGGTGACCACCAGCGCGGCCCCGCCGGCGGCGCGGGCGGCGTAGTAGGCGGTGTGCGCCGGCGTCAGCCGCCGGTCCACCGCCTGGTTGGTCAGGTGCGCGCAGAAGACCACCCGGCCGGCCAGCACGTGCCCGCGCAGCCGGAGCGGCTCGAACAGGCGCGGGAACGGCACACCGTGACTCTGCCGTACCGCCGCACCCACCTGCGCCAGCCCGGTTGCCACCCCTCCCGCCGGGGCACACCCCGCCCATGACTGACGACTCCACCCGCAAGGTCTCCGGCCTGCTGTCCGACCAGCGCCTGGGCATGCTCACCACCACCGACCGCGACGGCACCCTCATCAGCCGGCCGATGGCCCTGCAGGAGGTCGAGTTCGACGGCGACCTGTGGTTCTTCGCCGCCCGGGACTCCCGCAAGGTCGCCCACATCACCGCGAACCCGCACGTCAACGTGGCCGTCGGCTCCGGCAGCACGTGGATCTCGCTCACCGGCACCGCCGCCGTCGTCACCGACGACGCGAAGAAGAAGGAGCTGTGGAACTCCGGCGTCGCCGCGTGGTTCCCCGACGGCCCCGACGACGACGAGATCGTGCTCATCAAGGTCGACGGCGACTCCGCCGAGTACTGGGACACCCCCGGCGGCCGCGTCTCGACGCTGCTGAGCTTCGCCAAGGCCAAGGTCACCGGCGAGGCGTACTCCGGCGGGGAGAACGAGAAGGTCGACCTGCCCTGACCTCGCAGCGGCTGCACAGCGGGTCCTTCTGCTGCTCCCGCCGCCCGCCGCCCCGCCTGGACGTCCTGCTGGACACCTCCGGCGAGGACGACGTCGACCTGGGC